>NZ_JAOCQD020000003.1:600000-847687 GCF_025290835.2 Aquabacterium sp. OR-4
GCGCCGATACCCTGACCGGCGGCCGTGGTGACGATTCGCTGGACGGCCGCGATGGCCATGATCGCCTGCTGGGCGGCGCCGGCAACGATGCGCTGTATGGCGCCGGTGGCCATGACACGCTTGACGGTGGTGCCGGCAACGACTGGCTGGAAGGCGGCTACGGCAACAACACCTACCTGTTCGGCCGTGGCGATGGCCGCGACAGCATTGCCTACCTGTACGACAGTGCGGCCGGCAAGCTCAACACCGTGCAGCTCAAGGCGGGTGTGGCACCGGCCGATGTGCTGCTGCGCCGCGCCACCGGCAGCCAGGGCGGCGGCAACGAGTCGCTGGAGATTCAGATCGCCGGCACCGATGACCGGCTCACCGTCAACTACTTCTTCCAGGGCGACAGCCCGGCCAGCTTCTACAACCCGGTGCAGCAGCTGCGTTTTGACGATGGCACGGTGTGGAACATCGCCGCCATCGTGGCCGAGCTGGGCCGTGGCAGCGCGCTGGCCGAGACTCTGCGCGGCACCACCGGCAATGACAGCCTGAGCGGCGGTGGCGGCAGCGACTCGATCGATGGTGCCGCAGGCGCCGACACGATCAGCGGTGGCGCCGGCAACGACGCGCTGTATGGCAGCGCCGGCAACGACACGCTCGACGGCGGCAGCGGCAACGACTGGCTCGACGGGGGCAACGGCAACAACACCTACCTGTTCGGCCGCGGAGATGGTCGCGACAGCATCGCCTACCTGTACGACAGCGCGGCCGGCAAGCTCAACACCGTGCAGTTCAAGGCCGGTGTGCTGGCGGCCGACTTGGTGCTGCGCCGCGTGGCCGGCAGCCAGGGCGGCAGCAATGAATCACTGGAGATCCAGATCGCCGGAACCGACGACCGGCTGACGATCAACTACTTCTTCCAGGGTGACAACCCGGCCAGCTTCTACAACCCGGTGCAGCAGCTGCGCCTGGACGATGGCACGGTGTGGAACCTCGGTGCCATCCTGGCCGAACTGAACCGCGGCACCGCGCTGGCCGAGAATCTGCGCGGCTCCAGTGCCGGCGACAACCTGAGCGGCGGTGGCGGCAGCGATTCGATCGATGGGGCCGAGGGTGCCGACACGATCAGCGGTGGCGCCGGTAACGATGCGCTGTATGGCAGCGCCGGCAACGACACGCTCGACGGCGGCAGCGGCAACGACTGGCTCGACGGTGGCAACGGCAACAACACCTACCTGTTCGGCCGCGGTGACGGCAGCGACAGCATTGCCTATGTCTACGACAGCACCGCCGGCAAGCTCAACACCGTGCAGTTCAAGGCCGGTGTCGTGGCGGCTGACGTGGTGTTGCGCCGCGTGGCCGGCAGCCAGGGCGGCAGCAATGAATCACTGGAGATCCTGATTGCCGGTACCGACGACCGACTCACGATCAACTACTTCTTCCAGGGCGACAACCCGGGCAGCTTCTACAACCCGGTGCAGCAGCTGCGTTTTGACGACGGCACGGTGTGGAACCTCGGTGCCATCCTGGCCGAGCTGAGCCGCGGCAGCGCGCTGGCCGAGAACCTGCGCGGCTCCAGCGCTGGCGACAGCCTGAGCGGTGGCGGCGGCAGCGACTCGATCGATGGGGCCGAAGGCGCCGACTCGATCAGCGGTGGCGCCGGCAACGATGCGCTGTATGGCAGCGGCGGCAACGACACCCTCGACGGTGGCAGTGGCAACGACTGGCTCGCCGGAGGCGGCGGCAACAACACCTACCTGTTCGGCCGCGGCGATGGCAGCGACAGCATCGGCTATGACTACGACAGCACCGCCGGCAAGCTCAACACCGTGCAGTTCAAGCCGGGCGTGGCACCGGCCGATGTGCGGCTGCGCCGCGTCACCGGCAGCCAGGGCGGCAGCAACGAGTCGCTGGAGATCCTGATCTCCGGCACCGACGACCGGCTCACGGTCAACTATTTCTTCCAGGGTGGCAACCCGGCCAGTTTCTACAATCCGGTGCAGCAGCTGCGCTTTGACGACGGTACGGCCTGGGATCTGGCGGCCATCGTGGCGCGCCTCGAGACGGCGCCAACGCTCACCGCCGTCAATGGCACGAACCTGGCAGACACGCTGAGCGGCACCGCGGCCGACGAGGCGCTCAGCGGCCTGGCCGGCGACGACCTGATCGCCGGCGGTGCCGGCACCGACACGCTGGCGGGAGGCACCGGCAGCAATACCTTCGTGTTCCGGCGCGGCGATGGGGTGGACACCATCCTGCACAGCGGCGACACCTCGGGCGGCCGGCTCAACACCGTGCAGCTGGGTGGCGGCATCGTGGCGGCCGATCTGGTGCTGCGTCTGGCACTCGACAGCCAGACCAACGAGCGCACCGCGCTCGAGATCGCACTGCGCGGCAGCGGCGACCGCCTGCGCATCAACTACTTCGTGTATGGCGACAGCCCGAACAACAGCCACAACCCGGTGCAGCAGCTGCGCTTCGACGATGGCACCGTGTGGACGGCCGCCGAGATGTTCCGGCAACTGGTGCAGGCCACGTCGGGTGACGACACGCACCGCGGCTCGAGCAGCGCCGACGTGCTGGACGGCGGCCAGGGCGACGACAGCCTGTCGGGCCGCGGTGGCAACGACACGCTGCAGGGCGGCGCGGGCGACGACCTGCTGTACGGCGAAGACGGCGACGACACGCTTGAAGGCGGCGCCGGCCACGACTGGCTCAACCTGGGCACCGGCAACAACACCGTGCTGCTGGGTCTGGGCGACGGCCAGGACACCCTGGCCGCGACCGACTGGAACACCGGCAAGACCAACACGCTGCAGTTCAAGGCCGGCATCAGTGCGGCCGATGTCACGCTGAGCCGGGCCTTCGATCAGGGCGCACGCAACCACAGCGCCTTGCGGGTGGCCTATGGCAACGCTGGCGACGCGCTCACGGTCAACGGCTTCTTCGAAGGCGATGACCCCAACCGTGGCTACAACCCGCTGCAGCGCGTCGCGTTTGCCGACGGCACGGTATGGAGCCTGGCCGACATCGTGGCCCGGGTGCAGGCCGGCAGTGCCGGCAACGACACGCGCACCGGCCAGGTGTGGAACGACAGCCTGGACGGCGGCCAGGGCGACGACAGCCTGTCGGGTCGCGGTGGCAACGACACGCTGCAGGGCGGCGCGGGCGACGACCTGCTGTACGGCGAAGACGGCGACGACACGCTGGACGGCGGCGCCGGCCACGACTGGCTCAACCTGGGCACCGGCAACAACACCGTGCTGCTGGGTCTGGGCGACGGCCAGGACACCCTGGCCGCGACCGACTGGAACACCGGCAAGACTAACACGCTGCAGTTCAAGGCCGGCATCAGCGCGGCCGATGTCACGCTGAGCCGGGCCTTCGATCAGGGCGCACGCAACCACAGCGCCTTGCGGGTGGCCTACGGCAACGCTGGCGACGCGCTCACGGTCAACGGCTTCTTCGAGAGCGACGACCCCAACCGTGGCTACAACCCGCTGCAGCGCATCGCGTTTGCCGACGGCACGGTATGGAGCCTGGCCGACATCGTGGCCCGGGTGCAGGCCGGCAGTGCCGGCAACGACACGCGCACCGGCCAGGTGTGGAACGACAGCCTGGACGGCGGCCAGGGTGACGACAGCCTGTCGGGTCGCGGTGGCAACGACACGCTGCAGGGCGGCGCGGGCGACGACCTGCTGTACGGCGAAGACGGCGACGACACGCTGGACGGCGGTGCAGGCCACGACTGGCTCAACCTGGGCAGCGGCAACAACACCGTGCTGCTGGGCCTGGGCGATGGCCAGGACACCCTGGCCGCGACCGACTGGAACACCGGCAAGACCAACACGCTGCAGTTCAAGGCCGGCATCAGCGCGGCCGATGTCACGCTGAGCCGGGCCTTCGATCAGGGCGCACGCAACCACACCGCCTTGCGGGTGGCCTATGGCAACGCTGGCGACGCGCTCACGGTCAACGGCTTCTTCGAGGAGGACGACCCCAACCGCGGCTACAACCCGCTGCAGCGCATCGCGTTTGCCGACGGCACGGTGTGGAGTCTGGCCGACATCGTGGCGCGGGTACAGACCGGTGGCACCGGCAACGACACGCTCACCGGCCTGGTGTGGAACGACACGCTGGACGGCGGGGCGGGCGACGACAGCATGGCCGCCCGGGGCGGCAGCGACCAGGTGCGTGGTGGCGCCGGCGACGACAGCCTGTCCGGTGAAGACGGCAACGACACCATCGACGGCGGTGCGGGCAACGACACCCAGTCGGGTGGCAACGGCGCCAACACCTACCTGTTCGGGCGCGGCGATGGCCAGGACACGCTGCTTGAGAGCCCGTGGGACACCAGCGCCGGCAAGCTCAACACGCTGCAGTTCAAGGCCGGTGTCCTGCCGTCCGACGTGATCGTGCGCCGCGTGTTTGACTACCGCACCGCGCAGTACACCGCCATCAGCCTGGCCATTGCCAACACCGACGACCGCATCACGGTCAGCTATTTCCTCTACAGCAACGATTCCAGGAACCCGTACAACCCGCTGCAGCAGGTGCGTTTTGACGATGGCACCGTGTGGAACCTGGCCGCCATCGTGGCCGAGATCGACAAGGCCGTGGGCATGGACCTCACGGTGCAGGATCTGGTGGTGAGCCCGGTGGCGGCCACGCAGTTCCTGTCGGGTGGCCAGGTGCAGGTCAGCTGGTCGACGGTGAACCAGGGCCCCACCGCCACCATCGGCGACTTTGCCGACCGCGTGACGCTGCGCAGTGCCGACGGCACGGTGCTGGTGCAACTGCTGGTGCCCTATGTCGAGGCCAGCAGCGGCGCACTGGCCGGTGGCGCGCGCGTCACGCGCACCGCCACGCTCACCCTGCCCGATGGCCCCAGCGGCGCGGGCAACCTGCTCGCGGTGGTGGAAACCGACGTCGGCAACACCCAGAAGGAGGGCGGCACTGCCGAGACCAACAACCGAGGCCAGACCGGCTTCAGCAGCACGCTGGCCGAGTACGTGAACTACGTCAACCTGGTGGCGGGCGATCTGTCGATCTCGCCCACGGGGCCATGGCAGCCCGGAGACACCGTCACCGTGGGCTGGACCAGCAGCAACGCCGGCACGGTGCCGCCGGCCCGCGCCTGGACCGAGCGCCTGGAGGTGCTGAACCAGAGCACCGGGCAGTTGATCGCCAGCCTCACCCGCGCCGGCAATCCGGCCGAGGCCGCGCCGGGTGCCAGCGTGGCACGCAGCGCCAGCTTCGTCTGGCCGGCGGGCAGCAGTGCCGCTGGTGCGATCCGCCTGCGGGTCACGGTGGATGCCGGCAGCGAGATCGCCGAGTTCAATGGCGACGGCACGCTGGAGAACGACAACCAGCTCGAGCGCTACATCGAGGTGGGCTCCGACCTGGTGGCGCGCAACGTCGGCCTGGTCGAGGCCGGCCCGCAATCGGGCGACGTGGTCACCGTGCGCTGGGACGACGTCAACCTGGGCGCGGTGGCCACCCACCTGCCCTACCAAGACCGGCTGCTGGTACGCCAGCGCAACGCCGACGGCAGCGCCGGCGCGGTGCTGGTGGACACGTTGGTGAGCTTTGCCGGTGCGGCCGCCGCGCCGCTGGCGGCGGGCGAGGTGCGTGCGCGCAGCTACAGCTTTGCACTGCCACAGGGCCAGGCCGGCAGCGGCAGCTTTGACATCACCGTGGGGGTTGATCGCAGCGTGGTCGGCAGCGGTGTGCTGTACGAGACCAATGCCGACGGCACGGCCGAGGCCAACAACGAGGCCAGCGGCAGCTTCACTGCCAGCCTGCGCCTGTATGCCGATCTGGCGGTCACGCTGCTGGACGCACCGCCCGTCGCCAACT
Organism: Aquabacterium sp. OR-4; assembly: GCF_025290835.2. Taxonomy (NCBI): domain Bacteria; kingdom Pseudomonadati; phylum Pseudomonadota; class Betaproteobacteria; order Burkholderiales; family Sphaerotilaceae; genus Pseudaquabacterium; species Pseudaquabacterium prasiolae. The sequence continues at coordinate 605,845 of NZ_JAOCQD020000003.1, forward strand.
CGGGCGCCGACATCACCGTGGGCTGGACCGTGCGCAACCAGGGTGGCGCGGCTGCCAGCGCCGGCAGTGGCTGGCTGGACCGCATCGTGCTGTCGGCCGACGAGACCATCGGCAATGGCGACGACATCGTGCTGGCCGAGCTGCCGCGCGGCGCGGCTCTGGCCGTGGGTGCCGAGTACCGCCAAAGTGCGGTGGTGCGCGTTCCCACCCGGCTGTCGGGCAATTACCGCGTGGCCGTGATCGCCGATGTGACGCGGCAGGTCACCGAGCCCGACACGCGCGCCGACAACACCCGTGTCTCGGCCGCCATCGCGGTGAGCCAGACCTTTGCCGACCTGAGCCCCACGCTCACGGCCGTACCGGCCGAGATTTTTGCCGGCCGCAGTGCCCGGGTGCAGTGGTCCGTGCGCAATGGCGGCACGGTGGCCACCGACGTCAACCGCTGGGTCGACCAGGTCTACCTCAGCAGCACGCCCGAGCTGACGGCCCAGGCCATGCTGATCGGCTCGGTCACCCGCGCCGGCACGCTGGCGGTCGGCGAGAGTTATGCCGCTGCGCTCGACTTCACCGCACCGCGCGACATCACCGGCGCACGCTGGGTGATCGTCAAGACCGATGCCTTCGCCGCAGTGTACGAATTGGGCCGCACCGCCAACAACCTGGCCGTGGCCAGCGAGGCCACGGCCGTGCGTGCCGAGCCGCGCCCCAACCTGCTGATCGAGGGCCTCAGTGCGCCCGCCAGCTGGCGTGTGGGCCAGACGGTGCAGCTCGACTACAACGTGCGCAACGCCGGCAACGACGCGGTGGACGGCTTCTTTGGCGAGGAGATCCGCCTGGTTGACGCGCTGGGCATCACCCCGCCGCAGGTGCTCACCAGCACCTGGGGCTTCCGCAGCCTGGCCGCCGGGGCTGCGTTGCCGCAGCGCCTGAGCCTGGCCGTGCCGGCCCTGCCACCGGGCCAGTGGCGCCTAGAGGTGGTGGCCGACAAGGGTGGCCATGTCACCGAATCGGTGGAGACCGACAACACCAGCAGCCAGACGGTGGCCCTGGTGGCGCCCGATCTGGTGGTGGGCGGCCTCGCCACCACCGGCCTGCTGCAGGGCGGCGAAACCGTCTCGCTGGCCTGGCTCACGCGCAACATCGGCAGCGCCGACGCCGTCAGCGTGCACGAGAAGATCTACCTGTCGCGCGACGGCGTGGTGGATGGCGCCGACACCCTGCTCGGCGAGCGCCAGCTCGACGCGCTGGCCGCCGGCGCCAGCGCCGCGGGCAGCCTGGTTTTCACGCTGCCGGTCGACCTGTCGGGCAGCTGGCGACTGATCGTCGTCACCGACACCGGCAATGCCAGCAACGAGAGCACACGCGAGAACAACAACCTCGACTCGCTGGCCGTCAGCGTGGCGCAGGACGCCTATGCCGACCTGGCGGTGCTGAGCGTCAGTGCGCCAGCCCAGGTCATCGACGATCCGGCCAGCATCACGGTGGAGTGGACCGTGGCCAACCAGGGCCCTGGCGCAGGCCGCAGCAGCAGCTGGACCGACCGGGTCATCTACACCAGCAACGACATCATCGGCGACAGCGACGACCTGTTGCTGGGCAGCGTGGTGCACAACGGCGCCCTGGCCGCCGGCGGCGCCTACAGCGCCCACCTTGATGTGCGCTTCGGCCCGGCCTTCAGCCGGCATGGCAGCATCGTCGTGCGCAGCGATGCCACCGGCGCGGTGTGGGAGAACGGCAGCGAAGCCAACAACGAGCTGCGCGCCGCCAACAGCACCGATGTGATGCCGATGGCCTATGCCGATCTGCGCGTCGAGTCGGTCAGCACGACCGGGCCGGCCTACAGCGGCCGCGAGCTCAGCGTGCAGTGGCGGGTGGCCAACCGCGGCATCGGCATCACCAACACCGGCAGCTGGAGCGACACGGTGTGGCTCAGCCGCAATGCCGACGGCAGCGGCCAGCGCTTCGAGCTGGCCAACGCCGGCCACCTGGGCCAGATGGCGGTCGGCGACCACTACCAGCGCAGCATCAGCGTGCGCCTGCCCGAGGGCATCTCGGGTGACTGGTACCTGAACGTGGCCACCGCTGGCGGCGCGGTGTACGAGTTCATCCACGGCAACAACAACACCGGCCACTCGCTGGCCGTGCCGGTGACGCTGAGCGACTCGCCCGACCTGGTGGTGGAAAGCGTCGACGCACCACCCGCGGCGCAGGAGGGCGCCCTGATCGATGTGAGCTGGACGGTGTTCAACCAGGGCCTGGCGCGCGCCGCCGGCCAGTGGCAGGACACGCTGCTGCTGCTGTCGCCCAGCGGCTCCAGCGTGGTGCTGGGCCAGTTCACCTACGACCGCGGGCTCGATGCCGGCCTGCGCTACACCCGCACCGAGCAGCTGCGCCTGCCGTCCAAGATCGAGGGCGGCTGGCGCCTGCGCGTGGTCACCAACAGCCTGCTGGGCAGCTCGGGCAATCCGCAGGTCTACGAGCACGCCAGCGCCCGCGACAACAACACCTTCACCGACGGCGACGCCATCGTGGTGTCGCTGAACGACCGGCCCGACCTGCGCGTCAAGGACATCGTGGTGCCCCCGTCGGTCACCGCCGGCACCAGCACCGGGGTTCGTTTCGAGATCGTCAACACCGGCCCCGAGAGCACCAGCGGGCAGTGGCAGGACTACGTCTACCTTTCGCTCGACGGCATCCTGAGCGGCGACGATGTGCTGCTGGCCCGGGTGGACAGCGGCGCCGCGCTGGCCACCGGCGAGAGCTACCGGTCCGATCTGGCGCGTGTGGACATCCCGATCCGCTACCGCGGCGATGCCTACCTGATCGTGGTGGCCGATGGCGCCAACCGCGTCGACGAATACCCCAGCGACGGCAACAACAGCCGGGCACAGCGCTTCCACATCGACCCGATCCCGTTTGCCGACCTGGTCACCAGCAACGTGGTGGCACCCGACCAGGCCGTGCACGGCGCCAGCATCGAGGTCGGCTACAAGGTCACCAACCAGGGTTCGGCCACCACGCGCGGCGACTCGGCCGCGGTCAACAGCTGGACCGACACCGTCTGGCTCACCGTCGACAAGACACGTCCCAACCCGGCCAAGGGCGACATCAAGATCGGCCAGGTCACGCACACCGGCCACCTGGCGGTGGGTGAAGACTACCTGGGCAGCATCACCGCGCGCCTGCCTGAAGGCGTCAAGACGGGACAGTACTTCGTCACCGTGTGGAGCGACCTCTACGACGCGGTGCTCGAAGACACGCTGTCCAGCAACATCAACCCCGACGATCCGACGCAGATCGACAACAACAACTACAAGGCCCGTCCGATCAGCGTGCTGGGCATCACGCCGCCCGATCTGGTGGTGAGCGCGGTCACGGCGCCGGCCACGGCCGCGGCCGCCGGCAACTACAGCTTCAGCTACACGGTCAAGAACCGCGGCGATGCCTATGAGGGCAGCTGGACCGACAAGGTCTGGCTGATGGACAACCCCGATCCCACCCAGGCCCGGGTGAGCTGGCTGCTGGGCGAGTTCACGCAGCAGCGCGCACTCGGCAACAACGAGAGCTACAGCGTCAGCCAGACGGTGGCGCTGTCGCCGGCGGTCAGCGGTGGCTGGCTGGTGGTGCAGACCGACGCCGGCTACAGCTTCGTCGGCCGCAACGAGGTCACCGAGGTGGCCGACGACAACAACGTCAACCGCGCCGTCTCGCTGGTGGGCAACCAGCCGGCCGACCTGCGCGTGGTGAACGTGCAGACGCAGCCGCTGAACTACTCGGGCGAGGACACCACGGTCACCTGGACGGTGGAGAACATCGGCGCCGCGGTGTGGGCCGGCACCAAGGGCTGGATCGACAACATCTGGGTCAGCCCCGACCCGAGCTTCATTCCGGAGCGTGCCACGCAGATTGGCTCGGTGGTGCACACCAGCGCCACGCCGCTGGCCAACGGCGAGCGCTACACCGCCAGTGCGGTGGTCAAGCTGCCGCCGGGCACCGATGGCAGCTACTACATCTACGTGATGACGGACGGCAAGCACCGGTGGGATGAACTGCGGCCGTACTACGCCCGCGAAAGCGGCGATGTGCGCCAGCAAGCGCAGGACGAAGCGCTGACGCCCTACTCGCCCTACGCCAACCTCAATGCACAGACGCGTGAGCAGCTCTACGCCAACTCGGTGTTCGAGGGCGCGCGCCGCGACAACAACCTGGGTCAGGGCACGCTGGACATCGTCTACCGCGAGCCCGACCTGCAAATTGACAGCATCACCGTCGACCAGCCCAACCCGAGCTCGGGCGACACGATCACCGCCACCTGGACGGTCACCAACCGCGGCACCCGCGCCGCCCGCACCGCGGGCTGGATGGACGGCGTGTACCTGTCGCGCGACGCCACGCTGGACCCCAGCGACGACCCGCTGGTCGACCGCGGCAGCGAAATCGAGGTGCTGCTGCGCGCACGCAGCGTCTACCTCACCGACGCCGAGGGCAAGCCGCGCTACCTGCAGCCTGGCGAGAGCTACACGCACAGCGCCACCTTCACGCTGCCCACGTCGATCAGCGGCAGTTTCAAGCTGATCGTCAAGACCGATACCGGTGTCTTCAAGGACTTCTACAACCAGGTGCCCAGCACCGTGCGCGCCGGCCTGCCGGTGATCGCCGAGACCGGCGCCAACGGCGTGCTCGAGTTCGCCGACGAAGGCAACAACATCGCGCAGATCGATCTGCCGATCACGCTGGCCACGCCGCCCGATCTGCAGGTGACCCGCGTCACCGCGCCCGAGGCGGTGGTGGCCGGCCAGAACTTCACCGTCGAATACACAGTGGACAACCTGGGCGGCAAGACCCCGGCCGACCAGGGCAGCTGGTACGACATGGTCTACCTGAGCAAGGACCGCTTCCTCGACCTGAGCAAGGACCGTTACGTCGGCTATGTGCAGCATGGCGGCGGGCTGGCGGCCGGCGGCCGCTACAGCGGCACGCTGAACTACACCGCGCCGCGCGATCTGGAAGGGCCGTACTACGTGTTCGTGGTCACCGATCCGGCCCGCCACTGGGGCAGCGGCGAGTCGGGCCAGGTGCTCGAGTTCGGGCGCGACGACAACAACCACGCCGCAGCCGTGCAGCCCATGCGCATCGAGACGCCGCCGCCGGCCGATCTGCAGGTCGATGGCGTGCAACTGCCGGCCAGTGCCAAGGTGGGTGACACGCTGGACATCAGCTTCACGGTCACCAATGCCTCGATCAACCCGGCCTCTGGCCGCTGGACCGACGCGCTGTACCTCTCGGCCGACAACAGCTGGAGCCTCGACGACGTGCTGCTGGGCAAGGTGGCCCATGTGGGCGACCTGGGCCACAACGGCGTCTACACCGGCACGCTGAAAGCCACGCTGCCGCCGCTGAAGGACGGCCCCTGGCGTGTCATCGTGCGCCCCGACCTCTACAACGAGGTGTTCGAAGGCCGCATCACCTACACCGAGACCGGTCTCAACCTGCCGGCCGGCGAGGCCAACAACCGCACCGCCTCGGCCGCCACGCTGAACGTGCAGGTGCCGGCGCTGACCCTTGGCCAGGCCCTGGCCACCACCTTGGGCAACGGCCAGACCCAGGTCTACAAGGTCAGCGTGGCGGCGGGTCAGACCCTGCGCGTGCTGCTTGACTCGAGTGCCGTCAACGGCGCCAACGAGGTCTATGTGCGCTGGAACGACGTGCCCACGCCCAGTGCCTTTGACGTGGCCTACAGCAACCCGGTCTCGCCCGACCAGAGCCTGCTGGTGCCCACCACCCAGGCCGGTGACTACTACGTGCTGCTGCGTTCGCGCCAGGGCGGCAGCGCCACGCCGGTGACGCTGCGGGCAGATCTGCTGCCGCTGTCGATCACCAAGGTCACACCCGACCAGGGTGGCTCGGGCGACGACGATCACCGCTGGGTCACGATGGACATCGAGGGCGCGCACTTTGCCGCCGGTGCGCTGGTCAAGCTGGCCCGGCCGGGCGAGTTCGAGGTCGAGCCCGAGCGCTGGCAGGTGCTGGACGCCACCCGCATCCGCGCGGTGTTCGACCTGCGCCATGTGCCGCTGGGCCTGTACGACGTGGTGGTAACCAACCCCGACGGCGAGCGGGTGATCGAGCCCTATCGCTATCTGGTCGAACGCATGATCGAGGCCGATGTGGCCATCGGCGTGGGCGGGCCGCGCAACATCCAGCCGGGCGATTCGGCGGTCTACAGCGTCAGCCTGCAGAGCCTGACCAACGTCGACACGCCCTATGTGCGCTTTGACATCGGCGCCACCGACATGGGCAACAGCGATTACGTGCTGGAAGGCCTGAACCTGCCCTATGTGGTGTTTGGTGCCAATGTGGGCGGCCAGCCCACCGGCGCCATTGCGGCCGGCAACGGCAACAACCAGGCCTACGGGCCCACGCCCACCACCGGCGTGCGCGCCGACATTCCCTGGGCCTCGCTCGACGGCATGAGCAACACCAGTGGCTGGAACCTGGCGCCCGGGTATGCCTTCGACATGGCCGCCAACGGCTTTGCCGGCATGACCTTCACGGTGCAGACCTACCCCGGCCTGGCCGAGTGGATCAACTACGACTTCGATGGCCTGCGCAGCAAGCTCTACGCCATCCGCCCCGAATGGAAGGCCGCCGGCCTGCTCGACGAAGGCCCCAGCGGCCTCGACCGCATCCAGAAGGGCCTGACCAAGAAGTTCCTGTCCACCGACCCCGAGGAGCACATCACCAAGGAGGAGGCCCTGGCGATGGCCTTCCGCTTCGACACGCTGGCGGCGGTGACGCCGCTGACGCGGGCCGAGTTCGTGGCCGAGCAAAGCGCCCATGCGCGTGCGCTGCGCAGCGCCATCCTGGCCGATGCGGCTGCGCCCAACGCACTCACCGTGCTGGCCGCCGACGAGGCGCAATGGGTGCAGGGCTGGCTGGCGGCACTTGAGACCGCCGGCCTGCTGCGTGCCGAGTCCAGCGCGCCACCGGTCCGCAGCGACGAACTGGTGCTGAGCCTGAACGCCACGCTGGCCACCGGCATCCTGCTGGCCAAGGGCGGCGAAAGCTACCGCACCCAGGCCGACCTGCTGGGCTTTTTTGGCAAGGTGCAGCAGTGGTACGGGGACACCGCGCGCTACGCCGGTGATCCGTCCGCCGCCCATGCGCCGGTGGATTACGTCGAGGTGCGCACCTCCGACGACGCCACCGTCGAGGTGCCGGTGCCGGTGGCCCCGGATGCTGCCCACTACGACCGCCAGGCCGCACAGGACACGCACTTCATCAGCTTCGACGTGTTTGCCGGCAACCGCGCCGAGCTGGAGTACCTGCGCCACATCGGTGTGCTGGATGCCGAGTTCCGACCGGTGGGTGCCCAGGCATTGAACCTGGCGCGCTACCTGCAGCAGGCCGCGCAGACCGAGGCCGACGCCAAGGCCACCGTGGCCGTGCGAGGCCCGCAGGCCCTGCCGGCCGCCAATGGCGCCACCTATGTGCCCACCGACTACGCCCTGCCCTACACGCTGAGCTTCAACAATGCCACGGCGGCGGCGGTGGGAGAAATCCGTCTGGTGACCGGCATCGACACCGATCTCGATGTGCGCAGCCTGCGCCTGGGCGACCTGAAGATCGGCGACATCAATGTGCATGTGCCCGACGGCCAGGCCGTGTTCCAGGGCGACTTCGACTTCACCGGCAGCAAGGGCTATGTGCTGCGCGTCAGCGCCGGCATCGATGCCCAGAGCCGCGTGGCCACCTGGCTGCTGCAGGCCATCGACCCCGACACCGGCGAGGTGCTGCGCGACCCGCAGCGCGGCCTGCTGCCGCCCGATGCCAATGGCAAGGCCAGCGGCGGCTTTGTGTCGTACACCGTGCGCGCCAGCGATCTGGCGGCCACCGGCGCGGTGATCTCGGCCTCGGCCCGCGTGTTCTTCGACGGCACGCCGCCCATCGCCAGCAGCGTGATCACGCACACGCTGGATGCGCAGGCGCCGGTCACCACGCTCACCGTCAGCCGCAATGGCGAAGACGGCCAGGGCAAGCCGCAATACCAGGTGGCCTGGACGGCCAGTGACGATGCCAGCGGCGTGCGCCATGTCACCGTCTACGTGGCCGAGGACGGAGGTGATTTCCGCATCTGGAAAAAGCAGGTGGCCGGGGCCGACAGCGCGGCGCTGTTCACCGGCAGTGCCGGCAAGCGCTACGAGTTTCTGGCGGTGGCCACCGACCAGGCCGGCAACCGCGAGGCGGCGCTGGTCACCCAGGCCGTGCTGCCCGATGACGGCAGCCGCGACCAGGCTCAGCTGGGCCTGGGCAGCACGGAGACCCTTGACGCCACGGCCGAGCTGCCGGCGGCCACACCGGGCCGCAGCTACGACAGCAGCCCGCTGTTTGCCCAGGCCGCGCAACAGCTGCCCGGCTTCGTCGTCACGCCCGCCCAGGGCGGGCTGGGCAGCGACCTGCAGGCCGTGCTGGCCCCGCTGCAGCTGCGCGGTTTTGCCAGTGGCTTTGCCGACAGCCAGGCCGGCATCGGCGCACTGGCCATGGTAGTGCTGCCCGATGGCAGCGTGCTGGCCAGCGCCGGCAGCCTGCGCAACGAGGTGTTCCGCTACGCCCCCGAGGGCGGGCGCTCGGTGCAGCCGCTGTTCACGCTGGACCGCGCCGTGCTCGACATGGCGCTCGACCGCAACGGCAACCTGTGGGTCATGACCGGCAGCGAGCTGCTGATGGTGGATGCCGGCAGCGGCGCGGTGATCAGCCGCACCCGCGCGCCGGCCGGCGAGCCGCTGACCCATGCGCTGGCCATCGAGCCGGCCAGCGGCCTGATCTATCTCAGCAGCGGCAATGGCGTGGAGGTGTTCAACCCTGCCGAGGCCGATGCCGCCAAGGCCTGGCGCCATTTCAGCAACACCCGCGTGGGCGATCTGGCCTTCGGGCCCGACGGCCGCCTGTGGGCCGTGCGCTGGACCGGGGCCGACATCGCCTCGGCCCTGCCTGAAGCCACCACCGACATCGTCAGCTTCCCGATGAGCGGCCGCAACGCCGGCCGCGCCGAGCTGGAGTACCGCCTGCCCGGCCTGGTGGACAGTCTGGCCTTCGGTCAGACCGGCACCGCGCTGGCCGGCCTGCTGCTGGCCAGCAGCAACACCGCCCAGCGGCCGGTGGCCGCCGACGGCAGCAGCACCGCGCTGCATGCCGCCAGCGTGTGGGCCATCGAGCTGGCCACGCGGCGCAGCCTGCAGCTGGCCCAGGGTGGCACACGCGGTGAAAGCATCGTCACCACCGCCGACGGCCGCGTGCTGGTGGCGCAGACCGATCGCATCGATGAGCTGGCGCCGGTGAAGGCGCCCAAGGTGGTGGGCGCCAGCGTGGCCGATGGCGCGCTGGTGCCGCTGCCGCTTACCCAGCTGGCGATCAGCTTCGACCAGGCCATGTGGACGGGCGCGGGCGGCGACGACGTCAGCAGCACGTCATCGGTGCTCAACCCGGCCAACTACAGCCTGGTGGCCACCGGCGCCCACAGCAGCCTGATGCTGGCGCCGCAATCGGTGCGCTGGGATGCGGCCAGCAAGTCGGCGATCCTCACGCTGCCCAATCTGCCGGCCGGTGGCTGGCGCCTGCAGGTGGCCGAATCGCTGCGCAGCCTGCAGCAGGTGGCGCTGGGCCAGGCCTACGACCTGGTGTTCACCGCCGTCACCGACATCAGCAACCTGGTTCGCCTGCGTTTTGCCGACACCCGCGCCGACCGCCTGAGCGGCAGCGTGAGCTACGACGTGGACATCACCAACATCGGTGTCGACGACCTGCGCGGCCCGCTGATGCTGCTGCTGGACCCCGGCCGCTACTTCGGCGACAGCATCCTGGGCGCTGCCCAGGGCGATGGCGAACAGGCCGAACTGTGGGTGCTGGATCTGGGCAGCGCCCTGCAGGGCGCCGCGCTGCGCACCGGCGAAACCCTGGCCGGGCAGACCGTCACCGTGCGTCCGGCAGCCAGTTTTGGCAGCACGCCGGGCACGGGCCAGCTGGTCAAGTTCAACCTCGGCCACGGCGTGTATGCCGTGCCCTACGACAACACGCCGCCCGAGCTGGGCCTGCCCAACCGCGACGGCAGCCTCGACCTGTTGACGCCCCTGCTGCCGGCGGCACAGGCCGGCCAGGCCTGGAGCGTCGAGCTGGCCGCACGCGACAGCGACGGCCGCCTCTTCTACTGGGAGGTGGTGAGCGGCCCGCAAGGCCTGGTGCTGGCGCAGGACGCCCAGGTGGAGAGCAGTGCCACCGGCTACGGCAACCGCGCCACGCTGCGCTGGACGCCCACCGCCAGCGACCGTGCCGACAGCAGCGTGCTGCTGCGCGTGATCGACAGCCGTGGTGGCGTGGCACTGCGCCGCTACACCATCGCCGTGGCCGGTGCCAACCATGTGCCGGTGCTCAATGCGGTGCAGAACCAGGTGCTGGCCGAGGGCCAAAGCCTGGTGCTGCCGCTGCTGGCCGCCGATGCCGATGGCGACACCGTGACGCTGCAGCTGCGCAACCTGCCGGCCGGCGCCAGCTTTGATGCCGCCAGCGGCGTGTTGAGCTGGACGCCCGGCTTCGACCAGGCCGGCAGCTACACCGGCATCACCGTGGTGGCCAGCGATGGCCGCCACGAGGTGCAGCGCCAGTTCAACATCACCGTGGCCCAGGGCTGGCCCAAGCCGCAGTTCCCGGCGCTGCCCGACCAGGTACTGCGCGAGGGCGACCGCTTTGCGCTGCAGCTGCCCGGCAGCCTGCCGGGCCAGGCGGCCGATGGCCAGCTGCAGGCCGATGGCAGCCGCGTGAACCTGAGCTGGACGGCCGACTGGCTGCCCGCCGGCGCCACGCTGGACGCCGAGACCGGCTGGTTCAGCTGGACGCCCGGCTACGCCCAGGCCGGCGTGCTGCGCGTGCCGGTGCGCCTGCAGGCGCTGTTCACCGCGGCCGATGGCAGCACCACGCGCAGCTCGGCCGTGCGCGAGCTGGTGCTGGACGTGCGCAACGCCAATGGCGCCCCGGTGCTCGACCCCGCCGCCACCTGGGAGGTGCTGGAGGGCCAGCCGCTGCGCATCAGCGTCTTCGCCTTCGACCCCGACAACCCCGGCTACGAACCCAAGCTGCGCCTCAGCGCCAATGGCCAGACCACCGAGGGCGCCGGCACGGCCAGCGTGAGCTACACCGTCACCGGCCTGCCGGCCGGTGCCAGCTTCGATGCCGAGACGCTGGAGCTGGTGTGGACGCCGGGCCATGCCCAGGCCGGCAGCTACCAGGTCACGGTGACCGCCACCGACGACGGCAATGGCACCGGCACGCCGCTGTCCAGCCAGGTGGTGCTGCCCATCGTGGTGAGCAACGCCAACCGCTCGCCCGAGGTCGGTGACCTGAGCAATGCCTTCGTCGACCGCGGCGCCGTGCTCGAGATCCCGATCACCGCGCTCGATGCCGACGGCAATCCGCTCAACCTCACGCTGCAGGGCCTGCCGTCCTTTGCCACCTACACCCAGACCGAGCGTGCCGATGGCCGCCTGGTGGGCGTGCTGCGTTTTGCGCCAGGCGCCGGCCAGCGTGGCGACTACACCATCACCGTGGTGGCGCAGGACAACGGCGACGGCGACGTGAACCAGGTGCTGGCGCAGGCCAAGAGCTTTGTGCTCACGGTGCGCAGCCCCAGCGAGGCGCCGGTGATCAGCCTGCCGCGCCAGGTGGTGGCGGTGGCCGGCACCGAGCTGCGCGTGCCCATCACGGTGAGCGATCTGGACCAGGATGCGCTGACGATCTCGGCCACCAACCTGCCCGCCGGCGCGCGCATCGAGACCGATGCCCGCTACGGCCTGGCCACTCTGGTGTGGACGCCAGCCGCCGGGCTGAACGGCAGCTTCGACGTGAGTTTGGCCGTCACCGACCTGGGCCTGCCGCCCGCCGATGCCGGCTACGTGCTCGACCCGCTGAACCCGCCGGTGCCCAACACCACGGTGCGCGACTTGCGCATCGTGGTGCGCGCCAGCGACGCTGCGCCCACGCTGTTTGCACTGAGCACCAGCGGCGGCACGGTGCTGGGCGGCGATGCGCTGGCCGGCCCGCGCACGGTGGTCCAGGCCACCGAGGGCACGCCGCTGGTCATCGACCTGGCGGCCCTCGACACCGACCTCGACCCGCTGGACTGGACCCTGGCCGGCCTGCCCGGCGCCCTGCCCACCGGCATGCAGCTCACGCCCAGCGTGGGCAGCGAAGGCCAGACCCGGCTGCAGCTGCGCTGGACGCCGGGCCTATATGCCGCGCAGAGCGACAACCGCAACGGCATCAGTCCCGGCGTGTACCGCCTGCTGCTGAGCGCCAGCGATGGCGCGGCCAGCGTCAGCCGCGAGATCGAGATCCGCGTGGCCAACCTCAACCAGGCACCGGTGCTGCTGCCGCTGCCGCTGCAGCTGGTGCCCGAGGGCCAGACCCTGTCGTTCAACGTGCGCGCCACCGATGGCGACAACGACCCCGTGGCGCTGAGCCTGGTGCACGATGCCGGCACGCCCGAGGGCGTGGTGTTCGATGCCGCCAGCGGCTACCTGGAATGGACGCCGGGCGCCGAGGTGGTGAACAACGCCAGCGCCGATTCACGCGCCTACACCTTCACCTTCACCGGCAGCGATGGCGCGGTGACCGTCACCCGCACGGTGCAGGTGCGCGTGGTGGATGTGAACCGACCGCCCGAGATCAGCACCGCCAGCCATGCGCTGCGCGTGGGCCAGAGCTTCACGCTGCCGGTGGTCAAGGGTGATCTGGCACCGGCGGGCGCACTGCGCGTGGCCGATGCCGATGGCGCGCTGCAGACCGCGGCACTCAGCGTGGCCTTCAACGGCCTGCCCGAGGGTGCCGTGTATGACGCGGCCAACGGCCTGCTGCGCTGGACCCCCGGCCCCGGCCAGCTGGGCGACTTCACCGTGCTGGCCACGGTGGGCGATGGCCGCAACACCGCCACCCGCAGCTTCGTGCTGCGCGTGGTGGCCGAGGAGGCCGCCAATGCGCCCAGGCTGCTGGTCAACCTGACGCCCAGCACCCCGGTGGTGCCCGGCCAGGTGGTGCTGGCCACGGTGCGCGCCGAGGCCTTCAGCCCGATCGCCAGCCTCACGGTGCAGGCGCGCGGCGCCGGCATTGGCCAGGCCGACTGGGTGGCTGTGGCGCTCGACAGCCTGGGCCGCGTGCGCCTGGCGCCCAGCGCCCCCGGCCTGATCGAGCTGCGCGTGCAGGCGGTGGATGCCGACGGCTTTGGCAGCAGCCTGGTGCAGACGGTGCGCGTGCGTGATCCGCTGGATGCACGCGCGCCGCAGCTCGCCTTCACCGGGGCACTCGACCCCGATGCCACCGGCCTGGCGCCGGCGGTGATCAGCGCCGCCACGCCAATCAGCGCCTTGATCGCCGAGCAGCAGCTGATGGGCTGGGTGCTCGACGCCGCGCCGTCGAACGGCGACCGGGTGGACGAGTCCGCCTGGCGCACGCTGGCCAGCGCCGAGCTGGCCGCCGTGGCGGCCAATGGCATCCAGAGCCTGGCCACGATCGACCCCGCGCTGTGGCCCAACGGCGTGTACCAGCTGCGCCTGCGCGGCTGGGACCTGGCCGGCCGCAGCAGCGAGATCAGCACCCGCGTGCTGATCGATTCCGCCAGCAAGCAGCTGGTGGTGGCGCAGCACAGCGATGCCGTGCTGCGCCTGGGCAGCCACGACCTGGCCCTGGTGCGCAACCTGGGCACCGGAGGTGGCGGCGACTTCGGCAACTGGACGCTGCCGCTGCTTGACACCCGTCTGAGCCATGACCAGGCCGGCAGCGACCGCCTCGGCGCGGCTGCGGCCTGGCTCACCGGCGCCCGTGTGTGGTTGCAGGTGCCAGCCAATCTGGCCGACCCCGCCGCCAGCCTGCAGTACCTCAGCTTCACGCTGGGCACCCGCAGCGAGGCCCTGGCCACCGACAGCACGGCCCCGCAGGTGCTGCGCCCGGTGTTTGCCGGCAGCCAGCCGGGCTGGCAGCTGCGGGCGCTGGAGCCGGTGGCCGACCAGGCCACCGCCTTGCAGGCCCAGGGCCTGCGCCTGCTGGACCGCAGCACCGGCCTGCCCTGGCAGCCCGCGGGCTACGAGCTCACCGGCCCCGACGGCACGCGCTTGCGCCTTGATCGCCAGGGCCGCATGCTGGCGGTGCACTTCACCGACGGCCAGCAGTGGCTGGTCAGCGATGCCGGCGTGGCCCTGGTGGGCAGCGCCGATCCGTCCCAGCGCGTGCGCTTCGAACGCGACACGCAGGGCCGCATCGAGCGCATCGTCGGCCCGCAGTCCGGCGGCCAGGAGGCCGCGCTCGTCTACCGTTATGACGCGCTGAACCGTTTGGAGATCGCGCGCAGCCTGTATGCCGCCACGCCGCTGAACCAGCAGCTGGGTTACCACGCCGACGGGCGCTTGATCACCGAGGCGATCACCGCCCAGCTGGGCAGCGCGGTGAACTGGCTGGCCGGCGCCGTGAACCCCAGCGACCGCTGGAGCGGCACGCTGCCCGCCGGCCAGGCGCTGAACTTCAGCTTCCTGGTGCGCGAGAGCGAGCTGGCCAGCACCGTCAAGACCCCCGGCGCAGCCGGGGCGGTGATCCTGGCGGTGCAAGCCACCGAAGGCAGCCAGCTCAGCGTGGAAGGCGGCGTGGTGATCGGCCAGGCCAGCCATGGCGGCCTGACCACCACCCTGGTGCGCGTGAGCAGCGCCGGCCTGAAGCTGCTGACCCTGCGCGGCAGCGGCGCCGCCACGTTGAAGGTGGCGGTGGCCGGCGACATCAACCGCGACGGCCGCATCGACGGCCTGGACACCCAGGTCTTCGCCGCCGGCCAGAGCGGTGCCGATCTGGATGGTGACGGCCTGGCCAACGACGGTGATCGCCAGATCGCCTACGCCAACCATGGCTGGCGTGCCAACCTCGCGCCCGGCCAGTCCGCGCCGGCCGAGGCCCTGACCCACACCAACCTGGGCACCCAGGTGGCCTTGGACAGCATTGCCATCGACAGCGAAGGCGACGCGCTGTACTGGCGCGTGCTCGATGCCAGCCATGGCAGCGCGCGCCTCACCTCCGACGGCCGCAGCCTGTATTTCATGCCCGACGCCGGCTTCACCGGCATGGCGCAGGTGCGCCTGCTGGCCGACGATGGTTACACCGCCTCGGCTCCGATGACGCTGAACCTGCAGGTCAGCGGTGCCCGCCTGGTGCGCATCGACATCACGCGCATGGCCACGCTGGCGCTGGGCAGCCCGCGCTACCTGGAAGTGCGCGGCGATTTCGAAGACCAGCAGGACGTGTGGCTGCCTGCCAGCTACCTGCAGCTGGAGTCCAGCGACAACGCGGTGCTCACGGTCAATGCCGACGGCCTGGTGGCCCCGGTGGCGGCCGGCACCGGCTTTGTGCGGGTGGCCGCGGGCGGCCTGCAGGCGGTCAACGCCTACACGGTGGCCGTGGCCCCGCGCGTACCGCTGCTCGACGACGGCATGGAGGTTGACGTCTACCCGCGCGCCCTCACCCTGGTGCCGGGCGGCGAGCGCCAGCTCAAGGTGCGCCTGGCCGACGAGACCCTGATCTCGGGTGCCGCCAACGGCACGCGCTATGTCATCAGTGACCCGCGCATCGCCGAGGTCACGGCCGACGGCCTGATCCGTGCCAAGACCACCGGCCTCACGCGCATCAGCGTGATGCACCTGGGCAAGCAGTACGACCTCGAACTCACCGTGATGGCGCCCTCGCTGGGCACGGCCACGGTGGGCGACAGCGGCGCCGCGGTGCAAGATGCCGCCGGCAACCTGATGATGCTGGCCCCCGGCGCCCTGCCCGAGGGCACGCAGGTGTCGATCGCGGCCCGCGCACTGGGTGATGTGGGCATGCCGCTGCCGGCCAGCGAGGTGCAGGAAGCCCTCGGCGCCTGGCAGATCGACCTGGGCGGCCTCACTGCCGGCCAGCCGGTGCAACTGGCGCTGAAGGTGCAGCCGGCGGTTGATCCGCTCACCGGCCAGTCCACGCCGCTGGCGGCCGGCACGCAGATCTTCTTCTGGCGCAAGGGCCAGATCCTGGATGCCGACGGCACGGTGCACGACACCTGGTGGCTGGTGGACAACGGCGTCATCGGCGCCGACGGCATGGCCCGCACCTCGAGCCCGCCGTACAACGGCTTCATGTCGGGCCAGATGCTGGTGGCCACGCGCGGCAAGGTGAAGGACGACGACACCGGCGAGATCGAGGTCAAGGGCGCCTTCATCAACTGGGACGCGATCTGGTCCCAGCAGATGATGATCGCCATGGCGCCGTCGCCGATGATGGCCGTGGCGGCCATCGGCATCTTTGCCGCATCGGCCTCGCCGGTGTACTCGGTGAAGTACACGCTGGACGGCAGCTACAAGCGCGCCGTGCCGGTCTCGGCCCTCACGCCGCGCACCATCTCGGTCGATTTCCCCGAGGCCCCGGCCGACACGCTGCACCTGCCGCGCATCACCAGCATCAAGTACGAGGCCGGCAGCCAGCGCCTGACCGTCATCGGCAAGGACTTCTGGCCCGAGGGCACCTCGCGCAGCAGCTTTGCCTTCAAGGTGTGGCTGCAGCCGCGTGGCGACCAGCTCGAGGCGCCCAACGGCCAGTGGCCCGAGCGCGGCATGGTCTGGCATGGCTACAGCGCCTTCGCCTGGCCGGGCGACGGCGGCACCGACACGCTGGAGATCACGCTGCCCGACGGCATTGCGCTGTCACAGCACCATGTCTACGTGGAACGGGTGCCGATGGCACCCAACCCCGAAGGCGACATCGTGGCCCTGCGCAACACGGCTGAATCGCTGATGCAGCGCGCCTGGACCACGGTGGACAACACCGACGACAACCCGAACAACGACAGCGACACGCTGGTCACCACCTGGGGCGCGCTCAACGTCTACAAGAACGCCCCGCGTGTGGCCGGCAGCGGCGCCACGCCGGGGGCGGTGACCCTGGTGGCCAGCCTCAGCACCGACGAGCGCGGCAATGCACTGAGCCTGTACGGCAGCTATGTCAACCAGATCACGTTCAGCGCCGACGGCTCGATGGCCTTCATCGCGGCGCGCAATGGCCTGATCCACGTCTACGACACGCTCACGCGCAAGATCTTCCACACCCTCCGCCTGGAGGGTGGCGGCGCGTCGATTTCCAGCCTGCTGGTCAACGACGGCTGGCTGTACGTGGCCGAGGGCAGCAGCTACGGCAGCGGCGGCGGGCGCATCGTGCGCGTCGACATCGAGCAGACCTCGTCCGGCTTCCTGCAGCGCCAGCAAGACATCCCGGCGCTGCGCCTGATCAATGCGCCCTTCGGCTACACCGACATGGCCGTCAGCGGCGGGCGCTACCTGGCCTTCGGGGCGCCGCAGGCGCGCATCCCGCTGTCGAACGCGCCGGGCCTGACCCGTGGCAACTTCTATGTGCTCGATCTGTACCAGATCGACGACCGCGGCCGCCTCGATGGCACGCCCAAGCTGCTCGAGAACTACGCCAGCGCCAATGGCGGCAAGGGCCCGCAGTTCATCTCGGCCGGCCCCGAGGCCGGCAACTTCCTGCTGTCCAACGCCAAGGACTACAACCGCGGCGTCACCGGTCTGCGCTACAGCTTCGACGAGAACGGCAACATCACCAGCGTGGCCAGCGTACAGCCCGAGCTGAGACCGGCGGGCTACCAGTACCTGCAGATGAAGTGGCAGCAAAACATCCAGCGCGCCGCCGATACGGTGATCGCGTTGTATGGCGGCGAAGAGTACGCGCTGGTGGCCGACTACAACTTCATCTTCAACGATGTGCACTTCAATGCCGAAAACGGCTTCGGCTTCGGCAAGCAGATCGGCGGCAAGATCGGTGTGGTGCGTGACCCCTTCGGCAAGCGCGGTGCACCGGTGTTCCTGGGCGCCACCACGCCCATTCCGGGCGGCTCGATCAAGGAGCTCTCGCTGGCCGAGAACGGCAACCTGTTTGCCGAGGTCTGGATCGACGAGGGCTACGGCGTCAACTTCACCGGCAAGATGTACGAATCGATGTTCGTATGGAATGCCGGTGCGCTGATCCAGGCGGCCATCGCCCGCAACGGCGCCGAGCTGTGGAAACCCATCGACCGCGCCGGCGCCAGCCAGCCGCAGCAGGTGGCCCCCGCACGTTACGACGAGATCCAGGCCGGCCGACCCTTCGTGTGGATCTATGGCATCGGCAACTACGCGCCGATGGAAGAGGTGGTGTCGGTGGCCGGTGTGGCCTTGCCGCCGCTGCCGCCCAACCCGGTGCCGGCGGCCGACCTGAAGGCCGAGCGCCGCATGCCGCCCACCGGCAGCGCCTGGGAGACCATGACCATCCGCATCGGTGCCACGATGATGAGCACCTGGTCGGGTGTGGAGCTGGGCATGCGCCGCCTGTTCGGCCTGAGCGACGGCAACGCGCTGCAGAACCTGCAGGAGTCACGCGACATCCTGGCCAACCTGAGCTATGCCGACAACGAGCCCGGCATCGGCCGCTCGCTGGCCATGCTGGGTGACGGCTTCGTGGCCGGCGTTGGCGAGATCGGCAAGCTGGCCGGCGACGCCTGGTTCGCCATCGCCGCGATGGCCCAGGCCGAGTTCAACGGCACGCCGATCGCCGACATCCCGCCGCTCAGCCAGGTGGCGGCCGACTACCGCGATGGCAATGCCACGCGTCTCGACCTGTTCCTCACCCCGATGAAGCAGGCGGTCGAACGCAACCCGGCGGTCTCGGCGCTGACGGCGGTGCACGACATCTCGGGTGCGCTGATCGCCATGCGCAATGCCGGTGGCGACGACCTGCTGCGCGACCAGGCCATGTCCACGCTGCTGGGCGCCAGCCTGTCTTATGGCGACGCCAAGCGCGCGGTGAAGGACCTCAATGACGCGCGCGCCGCGATGTCGCGCGGTGAACCCGGTGCCTCGGCGGCCACTGTGCGCCGCCTCGAGCTGGAGGCGGCCAAGAAGGTGGAGGAGGCCAACCTGCAGTCGCGCAATGCCAGTAAGGCCATGCAGGACCTGAGCGACTTCCAGGAACGCAAGAACTCGACCAAGAATGCGCAGAACGGGCGTACGCCGAGTGCACAGCAGTTCAAGCACGTGGAGGGCGCCGGCACGATGGAAGAGCAGGCGGCCAAGTCCACCTTCCGCGACACGGCCGACCCGATCGACTTTGCGGCGCTGACCAAGGAGATCGAGGCCAGCGGCGTGGTGGCTGGCCTGCAAGCCAAGGCGGCCAAGGTCACCGTGGATGGCAAGGTGGCGTTCGACGTCACATTCAATGCCATGCGCGACAGCCAGAACCGACCGCTGGTGGTGCGCTTCGAGCCTGCCCGCATCGCAGACGAGCTCAGGACCAGCGACAACCGCGTCGTCGACGCGCGCTGGGTGATCAAGCAACCGACCTCGCAGTCCAAGGTCGAGGGCCAGAACCCCCGCTTTGGCTGGGACGATTTCTTCGGTGACCATGCCGCGCCGCTGGTGATCAAGGTGCGCCCCGGCATCTTCAACACCGCTGGCGATCGCATGCCTGCGCTGATGCAGCACGAACTGGCCGAGATCACCGGCCTGCACAAGAAGCTGCAGGACCGTTCGATGACCCAGGCCGAAATCCAGGCCCATGTCGACAACTACCTGCACACCCGCGCCAAGGATGTGGCCGACAACGCCCAGATGGACCGGGACCTCAAGCGCGAACTGGAAGCCCTGGAGGAAGTGGACACGCCGCCCGGCACGACGCCGACCAGCGGCGAGCGCGTGGGGCGGCAAAAGGCCATTGCCGACCAGCATGAGCTGGAGTTGATGTCTGCGATCCTGGCCGGCCAGCACCTGAAGGCCGGCGAAACCCTCGCGCCGCCGGTGGGCGAGCTTCAGCCTGGCCAGGTGCGGGTCAAGGAGGTCTTCGAGCAGTTCCAGGTGCGCAACCCGGGGCGCACGTACGGTGGTGTGCGGCCAGACTTTGCCGTGGTGATGGAGGTGTACGACGCCACCTCACCGACCAAGTCGCGCTTCGTGGTGAGGCTGCACGAGGCCAAGTCCAGCACATCGAAGGATCTGAGCGACCCCAACGGGTCGGCGGCGAATCACTTCGACGACGAGTTGACGAAGCTGCAGAACCAGATGTTCCCGCGCATCGCGGCCGGTCAGGCAGACGGCACGGAAGCCTGGCGCGTGGTCAATTCCGGGCATCGGGCAGCGCTCGAGCGCTACCGGGGAACGGGTCCGCTCGCAGCGTTCGGGCTGGATCCCGACAAGATCACGATCGATCCCACGATCACGATCCACACCCGCTCGCCCAAGGTGGTCGATGGTGACTTGGTGCAAAAGGGCATCATGGACTGGAGCCCGACGGCGTGGGCTGACTTTGAAGACCGTGCCTTCACCTACACGCCCCCGCCGGGTTCACCCCAGCAACTGGGCACGGCCGACCCCGACGACGATGGCGTCTCGGCCGCCGGTCTGGACGAGCAATTGCTCACCCGCCTGGCCGATGCCGCCCGCAGCCACTGGTTGCAGGCAGGTGCCGACCCGGCGCTTCTGGCCCAGGTTCAGATCGTGGTGCAGCAGCTGGCCACCGGCGTTCTGGGCGAGGCCCGAGGCGTCACGGTGACGCTGTCGCCCGATGCCGCCGGTGCCGGCTGGTTCATCGACCAGACGCCGCTCAGCTCGGAAGAGTTCGCCCTCGGCAGCGGCGGCGTGCTCACGCTGCAGCGCAGCGCGCTGGATGCCCAGGGCGGCGTGGACATGCTCTCGGTGATGATTCACGAGATCGGCCATGTGCTGGGCCTGGACGACCTGTCCGAGCCCGGCGCGGTGATGTCGGGCGTGATTGATGCCGGCGTGCGCCGCCTGCCGCAGGCTGGCCTGTTCAACACCGTCACCAGCAGCGGCGCGGCCGGCACGGTCACGGTGCTGGCCAGCGGCCAGCGCCTGGGCAATGCCGTGCAAGTGACCGCCGCAGGCGCCACGCCCAGCAGCCTGGCCGTCACCGGCACGGCGGCGCTGGCCGGCGGGGCGCTGGCCACGGCGGCCGATCTGGCTGCCTGGACGCGGCGTGGCAACACCCAGGCCGCCCCGGGCGGCGGCGTGCAGCTGCTGGAATCGGCTGGCGCGCAGGCCCAGCTGAGCCAGGCCTTCGTGGTGCAGGCCAGTGACCGTGTGCTGGCCTTCACCCTTGACGCCCTGTCGCTGGTGGCCAATGCCGCCGGCCCGGTGGATGCCTTCGAGGTGGCCCTGCTCGACACCGCCACCGGCCTGCCGGTGGCCGGCACCGTGGGCCTGGGCCGCAGCGATGCGCTGCTGAACATCCAGACCGACGGGCGCGAGCGCCAGTCGGCCGCGCTGACCCGCCAGCTCAATGCCGACGGCAGCAGCACCTGGTTCGTGAGCCTGGCGCCCGAGCTGAGCGGCCGCTCGCTGCTGCTCAGCTTCGACCTGCTGGGCTTCGCGGCCCAGGGCAGCGCGGTGACCGTGCGCGAGGTGCGCATGATCGGCCAGGCCCAGGCGGTGGGCGATGCCTTCACGCTGCAAGAAGACGGCAGCGCCAGCGGCAATGTGCTGGCCAATGATCTGACGCTGGGCGCTGCGGGCGTGGCCGTCGAGCAGGTCAGCGGGCCCAGCCACGGCACCCTGGTGCTCGGCGCCAATGGTGGCTTCAGCTACCGGCCCGATGCCGACTTCCATGGCAGCGACCAGTTCAGCTACCGCTTCGTGATCGACGGCCAGCCCGGCAACGTGGCCACGGTGGCGCTGCAGGTCGATGCGGTCAACGATGCGCCCCAGCTCAGCGGGCGCAGCGTGGCCGCGGTGGCCGGCCAGGCCCTGCGCTTCGACCCGCTGGCCGATGCGCGCGATGTCGATGGCGATGTGCTCAGCGCCGCGGTGGTTGCCGGCCCGGCCCATGGCCAGCTCACGGTGCTGGCCGATGGCAGCTTCAGCTACCGCGCCAACGCCGGCCATGTGGGGCTTGACCGCTTCAGCTACCGCGTCAGCGATGGCCAGGCGGATTCGGTCACCGTGGAGGTGCTGATCTCGGTGAGTGCCGACACGGTGCCCAACATCGCACCCACCGCGGCCGATGCCCAGGCCGGCGGCAGCGAAGACCAGGCGCTGGCCATCGGCTGGGCGAACTTCGCCGTGGCCGATGCCGATGCCAAGCCCGAGCTGCTGCAGGTGGAGATCACCGCGCTGCCGATCGATGGCCTGCTGCATCGCCTGCAGGCCGATGGCAGCTGGGCTGCGGTGGCGGTGGGTGAGCGCTTTGGCGAGGCCGATCTGGCCGCACGCGGCCTGCGCTTCGTGCCGGCGGCCGATGCCTCGGGTGGCCCGGGTCACTTCGGCAACGGTGAAGGCAACCAGCGGCCGCACTACGCGGCCATCGGCTACCGCGCCTTTGACGGCGCGCTGTACAGCCCGGGCGCACGCCTGCTGCTGGACATCACCGCGGTGGCCGACCAGCCCACGCTGGCGCTGGCCGGTGGCGGCAGCGTGCGCGGTCTGGAAGACGCGGCGCTGGCCCTGCACGCGGTGGTGGCCGGCCTGGTCGACAACGACGGCTCGGAAAGCCTGGTGCTCACGCTGACCGGCCTGCCCGATGGCTTCACGCTCAGCGACGGCCTGCGCAGCTTCACGCCCAGCGCGCAGCAGCGGGTGCTGAACCT
This sequence comes from Aquabacterium sp. OR-4, assembly GCF_025290835.2. Classification (NCBI taxonomy): domain Bacteria; kingdom Pseudomonadati; phylum Pseudomonadota; class Betaproteobacteria; order Burkholderiales; family Sphaerotilaceae; genus Pseudaquabacterium; species Pseudaquabacterium prasiolae. The sequence goes on from NZ_JAOCQD020000003.1 coordinate 628,538, forward strand.
GGCCGGCTGGCAGCTCGACGCCCTGGTGCTGACACCGCCACGCCACTTCAATGGCAGCGTGGCGCTGCAGCTGCAGGCCACGGCCATCGAAGGCAGCACCGGCGAGCGGGCCACCGCCAGCCAGCTGCTGCTGGCCGAGTTCGAGGCCGTGGCCGATGCACCCACCCTGGTGCTCAGCCCGCGCGACGCGGCACTCAGCCGCGAGCTGCTGGCCACCGGCTTCGAGAGCCCGGCCAATGCCAATACCGCCGCCACCATCGTGGCCGGCCCGCTGCTGGAAGGCTGGACGGTGCGGCCCGCCGTGGCCGGCAAGACCGCGGCCTTCGAGGTGCAGGCCGCCGGCGACCGGGTCATGAGCCTGGCCGGCAACCTGGTCACCGTGCAGCCCATGGCCGACAACGGCCGGCAGTGGCTGGTGCTGCGCAATGGCGGACGCAGCCTGGCCTACCAGACCCTGGGTGTGGAGCGCAGCGTCGAGACCATCTCCGGTGCCACCTATACGCTGAGCCTGGATTACGCCGGGGGCCTGGGCTTTGCCGCGGCCAACACCGTGATCGGCATCTATGTCGATGGCGTGCGTGTGGGCAGCTATGGCGGCACCAGCGTGGCCGCGGCGCTGAACTGGCAGGCATTGAGCTTCCAGTTCAGCGGCAACGGGCAGACCCGCCGGCTGGCCATCGTGCTGGAAGGCGGCGATGCCATCGCGTCGGGCACCACGGTGCCGCAGCGCGCGGCCATGATCGACGACATCCGCCTGGTCGAGACCTTGCCGGTGGCTGCCGGCCAGGTCTACGGCCTGGCCGGCGCGCCAATCGCCTTGCCAGCCGTGGCGGCCGCACTGGCCGAGGGCGTGGCTGGCGAACAGCTGTCGCTGGCCATCCTGGGCGGTGCGGATCTGCCGGCCGGCGCGCAGCTCAGCGATGGCACGCGCACCGCGGTGCTGGCGGCCGATGGGCACATCAACCTGGCTGGCTGGGATTTGTCCCGTCTGGGCCTCGTCTCGCCCACCGGCTACAGCGGCAGCTTCACGCTGACGCTGCAGGCACGCAGCAGCGAGACCAGCAATGGCGCCAGCGCCACCGTCAGTCAAAGCGTGACAGTGCGGGTGTTGCCGGGCGTTGCGGTGGCCACGCCGGCAGGCTTGAACCCCTTCGTCGTGGGCACGGCGGCGGCGCAGCAGTTCAGCCAGCAGGCCGGTGACGGCAGCGTTGCGGCGCCCGCCGCGGCGGCGCTGGCCCTGCTGGCCGAGGCCCGGGGAGCGCTGGGCCAGCCCGAGGCCCCGGTGCTGCCGCCCAAGACCGCAGCCGAGATTGCCCAGGCCGAGGCCGAGCGCGCCCGTGCCCAGGGCGATGCCTGGCTGAAGGCGCTGGAGGAGCGGGCCAAGGCGCAGTGGCAGCAGTTGGTGGGGGGAAAATGAGGGTCAAGACCCTGCCCCCCTGCGCCCTTCCCGGCGTTGATGACTCATGAGTTACGTCGTTCACCTCTGGCAGCAGCCTGTGCCGACCAGCCTGGCACAGGCCGAGGCCACGCTGCGCGCCATGCGCCATCAGCTGCGGCATGAGCCCGATCCAGGGCCCGGCCAGTTGCTGGCCGCCATCGAGGCGGCCCTGCCGCCCGGCCACGATCCCGACGCGAGCTGGGTCGAGCAACCCGAGGCCGACGGCCGCGAGACAGTGCTCAGCCTCAGTCCTGCCGTGGCAGAGCTCGGCACGGTGTTGCCGGCCATCGAGGCGGCCGCGCGCCGGCTGGGCTGGGTGGTGCTCGATCTGCAGGCCGGCGAGGTACGTCTGCCATCGGGGCATGTGCTGGCACGCCACGATGTGGCCAGTGCGCTGCCGGAGTCGCCGCCAGTGGCGCTCGACGCATCACCCGCTGCCCGGAAGGCCTGGTTGCAGCAGGCGCTGGCACCGGTTTTCAAGCGCCGGGGCTGGCAGACGCAACGTGGTGAGTTCTGGTTCATCAAGAATGGCGCCGCCGGTCAGGCTCGGGTCTTCGCCAACGCCGAGCGAAGGCTGCTCAAGCATGGCGTTTGGTTGCGTCTGGACTGGCCAGCCCGCCTGCAACCGGCGCTCAGCAGCGACGGTGGGCCCCAGTTGATGCTGTCACTGGATTACTTCGCGCGTCGGGCTGGGCTGAACTTCAGCTTCGAGGCTCCGGCACCGCTGCTGAACAAGCGTGCCGGCGATCCGGTCTACGCGTTGCCGATGGCTGACGCAGAGCAAACCACCCGCTGCCGGGACGAACTGGCGGCCGTGTACGACGGGGTGGTGCTGGACTGGCTCTCGGACCATGACAGCCTGCAAGCGCTGGAGCATCAAGCCAACCGGGTCGACAACGCCGCGTGCCCTTTCATCGGGCTTCGCCAACGCAACGATGGCCACGATCTGCTCCACTACCATCCCGACCTGTTGCTCGCTGCCGCGGTGGATGCCCCCGATTTTGAGCAGCGTGCGCGCGAGCGTGTGGCGATGTACGAAGCCGACAGTCTCGGCCGATTCGCTTTGCCGAGTTTGCGCGCCCTGCTCGCCGTCTGCGGCCTGAACCTCTGAACCCCATCCCCATCCCCATGCCCACCGATCCCACCGCCGCCACGCCCGACTCACGCCGCCAGGCCAGCGACGCGGTGCTGCGCGCCATCGCCTACGTCAAGGCCGAAGCGCCTGAAGGCACGCCGCAGCTGCCCGAGGCCTACCGCCATCTCGCTGACCAGTTGCCGGTCACCCAGCCGCTGGGCAATGGCCTGGTGGTGAGCTACCTGTACGACGAGGGCCAGGTGTTCTCCTATGTCCAGCAGCACCATCTGAGCAGCCTGAACACCCGTGTTGAGGCGCTGCACGAACTGGCGCTGATCAACCTGGGCCGCCTTGCCAACGGCAAGCTGCGCATCTTTCACCACGGCACCATCCATGGCGTGATGCTCGACCAGCAGTTCGAGGCCAGCGTGCTGCTGCTCGACGAGTTCTGGGAGGGGCCGGCCCGCCAGTACACGCCGCATGGCGCGGTGGCGGCCGTGCCCTCGCGCGGGGTGCTGCTGTTCTGTGACCGCGAAGCCCCCGATGGCATCGCTGAACTGCGCGGCCACCTCGCCAAGGGTGTGGCGGCGGGCGGCATCGAACTGAGCGCCGAACTGTTTGCCCGCAACGCCCGTGGCGACTGGGCCGTGCTGCCTGAAGTCTCAAGCCCATAGCACCTGATCGGCGGGGCCAGCGCGGGTGCCGGCCCCGCGGCTCCGGGATGGTGGTGTCGCCTTCACCACCCTAGCATCCGGTCACTGGCGTCCGCCACCTCCGCTCCTTCTTGTCACGCCTTCGTCATTCAACAAGAGCCCACGCCATGCGCACCTTGCCCTTCAAGATTCCGCACCTGAGAGCGGCTGCGCTCGCCGCCGTGATGGTGCTGGCGCCGCTGGCGTCGCAGGCCGGGCAGGTGACCTCGCGCTACGGCGCCCTGGACGGCCTGGGCATCGGGGTCGGCGACGGGCAGGCCTTCGAGTTTCTCGATCTGCTCGGCCCGGAGGCCGATGGCACCAATGGCTGGGCCTTTGGCGGCTTCAGCGCGCAGATCGACAGCGCCTGGATCGGCACGCTCACCGGCGCCAGCCTGCAGGTGTTTGCCGGCGGCTGGGGCTACAACGGCGCCGCCGCGGTGTTTCTGAACAACCAGCAGATCGGCACCCTGAGCGTGGGTGAAGACGCCAACGGCACCAACACCGCGCATCTGGATCAGTACGACCTGGGCGCCTTTCTGGGCATGCTGACCGGGCAGGATCTGGTGGAGATCCGCACGGTGGATGTCGACGATGGCGGCGTGCTCGGTTACTTCCAGCTGAGCCTGCAGACCCAGACCGGTGGCGGCGGCACCGCGCCCGAGCCGACATCGGCCTGGCTGGTGGCGGCCGCGCTGGCGGCCGGCGTGCTGGCGCGCCGCCGCCGCGCTTGAGCCTGCGCTTGGCGGGCACTGGGCGGCGTTGGCTGGCCCGGTGGGCAGGGCAGCGTGCGAACATGGTCACCATGCGTTCGATGCCGAGCTTTGCTGATGCGCCCAGGCAGCCTTGGGTGGCCCGTCAGGCCACGCAGGCACTGGCCGGCATGCTGAGTGCCCTGACGCTGGGCACGGCCGATGCGCAGTCGCTGGTGCAGTTGCACGAGCGTGCGCTGGCCGCCGACCCGGCCGTGCGTGCCGCCGAGGCGTCGTGGCAAGCGGCTGACCAGCGGGTGTTCCAGGCCCGCGCGGCCTTCGGGCCCACCGCCAGTGCCAGCGTCAGCACCAACCAGTCGCGCTACCGCGAGGAGCCGGCCGAATCGGTGCGGCCCTTCCATTCCACGCAGTACACGGCCCAGGTCAGCCAGCCGGTCTGGCGGGGCACGCTGTTTCCAGCCCTCGAAGGGGCCCGCCTGCAGCGCGATCAGGCCGGGCAGGCGCTGGCGCAGGCGCGCATCGAGTCGCGCCAGCGTTTGCTGGAAGCCTTGCTCGAGCTCTTCAAGGCGCGTGACGTGATGGCCCATGCCGAGGCCCAGCGCGAGGCGCTGCAAGCACAGCTGGCCCTGGCGCGCCGCAGCTTCCAGGTGGGGCGCGCGGCGGTGACCGAGGTGCGCGAGGCCGAGGCGCGGGTGGATCATGCGCTGGCCCAGCGCCTGGCTGCCGAGGCCGAACTCGAGCTGCGCCAGCAGGTGCTGGCCGAGGTGGCCGGCGGCCCTGTGCCCGATCTGCCCTGGCGCGCCCTGGCCGGCGATGCCCTGCCACCGCGGCAGGCTGGCGGTGTGCACGACTGGCTGGGCGTGGGCGAACAGAACAGCCCCCAGCTGTTGCAGGCGCGTCTGGCCCTGGCGGTGGCCGAGGCCGAGATCCGCAAGGCCGAGCTGGCGCACGCACCGAGCGTGGAGCTGAACTACAGCTACTCGAAGTCGAACGACACCGGCACGGTGACCAGCTTCTTCCCGCGGCGCGGCACCAGCTCGGCGGTGGGCGCCACGCTCAACGTGCCGTTGTTTGCCAGCGGCGCCACGCAGAGCAAGGTGGCCGAGGCCCAGGCCTTGCGCGACAAGGCCCGTGGCGAGCTCGATCTGGCCCGCCGCACGCTGGTGATCGGTGTGCGCCAGGCCTTTGCCGCCAGCCAGTCGGCGGCGGCCCAGGCTCAGGCGCTGACCACCGCCGAGCGCTCGCAGGCCTTGTCGGTGCGCGCCAACCAGCGTGGCTACGAGGTCGGGCTGAAGGTCAATGCCGAGGTGCTGGAGGCCCAGGGCAAGCTGTTCGAGGCCCGGCGCGATCTGTCGCGTGCCCGGCACGATGCCTGGGCGCAGCACTTCCGGCTGCGTGCCCTGGTCGGCGAGCTGGGCGACGCCGACATGCTGTCGCTCGACAGCCTGTTGCAGGTCTGGTCGGGCGCCGAAATGAGCGGCCCACGCACGGGCACCACGCCATGAGTGCCGCAGGCCAGCTGCCCGACGCCGCCGAGCCCGCAACGCCGCAAGGCGCAGAGGCCGGACATGAGACCGTCTTGCCGCCCGAGGCCGTGGCCCAGGCGGCCGAGCTGCAGCCGGCGCTGAGCGCGTGGCGGCAGCGGCTGGGCGCCGCGGGCCTGGTGTGCCACGGTGTGGCCTTGCACAGTGCCGACGCGGCCTGGTGCGCCGCTTTCGAACGCCCTGAAGGCCAGGTCGCCGTTGATGAGGTCTGGCTCGAGGCGCGCGGCCGGGTCAGCCCCGACAGCCCGGTGGCGCTGGCCCGCGTGGCCGGCGGTGAGCTGCTGGTGGCCACCCAGCTGATGTTGCCCGATGGCCGCCCCGGTACCGTGGGCGCGCTGCTGGCACCGCCGCACAACGACCGCAACCTGCAGCTGCTGCTGCTGTCGCTGGGCTGGCTGCAGCTCACCCTCAGTGCCGCCAGCCTGGCCCACAACCAGCGTGCCGCCACCCTGTTGCAGTTGCTGGGGCACGTGGGTGCGCAGCGTGGCGCGCGCGCCGCGGCGCAGGATTGGATCAACCGCACGGCGGCCTGGGCGCGTGCGCAACTGCCCGCGCAGGCGATGCTGGCGCTGAGCCTGTTCGAGTGCCGCTTCGAGCGGGTGCACTGGTGGGTGGCAGCCGACACCAGCCATGCCGAAGCGGGCTCGCCGGCGGTGATGGCCGCCAGCGAGGTGGCGCAGCGCGCTTTGGTCGAATCGCGGCAGCTCGACGAAGGCGGCTATTGGGCGCTGCCGCTGCTCGAGCAGGGTGAGGTGGTGGCCGTGCTGGTGGCCCAGCACGGCCAGGCCGCGCTGCCCGAACTGGCGCGCCTGGTGCTGGGCACCAGTGCCACCGCGGCCGAGCCCTTGCTGCGCCACTGGCGCGAGACCCAGCGCCCCTGGCTGGCCTACACCTGGCTGGCGTTGCGGCGCGGCCTGGCCCGTCTGCGCGGCCCGGGCGATCTGGCCTGGAAGGCCGGCGCCCTGGCGCTGCTGCTGGGCCTGCTGGCGCTGGTGTTGGTGCCGGTCGACGACCGTGTCACGGCCAACATGGTGATCGAGGGCCGCACGCGCCAGCTGGTGACCATGCCTTATGAAGGCTTCATCCGCGAGGTGATGGTGCGGCCGGGCGACCGGGTGCAGCGCCAGCAGTTGCTGCTGCGCCTGGACGACCGCGAACTGCAGCTCGAAGCGGCCAAGCTGCGCGGCGATCGCGACCAGGCCGCCGGCAAGCTGCGCCAGGCCATGGCCGAGCGCGATGCGCCGGCGGTGGCGCTGTCCGGCGCCGAGCTGCAGGGGGCCGAAGGCCAGCTGGCCCTGGTGGAAGCCAAGCTGGCACGCGCGTCCCTGGTGGCCCCGCTGGACGGCCTGGTGGTCAGCGGCGACTGGGTGCAGCAGATCGGTGCGCCGCTCGAGCTGGGCAAGGAGGTGTTCGAGATCGCGTCGGCCGACGGCTATCGCGTGGTGCTGCACATTCCCGAGCACGACATCGCGCGTGTGCGCAACGGGCAGCGCGGCGTGCTGCGCCTGGCCGGCCAGCCGCAGCAGGGGCACGACTTCGAGTTGAGCCGCATCACCGCCACCGCCAGCGTGCAGGATGGTGCCAATGGCTTTCGCGCCGAGGCCGCGTGGCTGGGCGTCACGCCGGCGCTCAGCCCGGGCATGCAGGGTGTGGCCAAGATCAGCGTAGGCCGCGCCAACCTGCTGACGATCTGGACGCGCAGCTCGGCCGACTGGCTGCGCATGAAGCTCTGGACCTACTGGATCTGAAGGGCCAGGCGCACCGTGCAGGCCCTGCTGTCCGAGCACTGGCATGCCGTTCGCGGCCTGCGGCTGCGCCTGCGCGACGGGGTGCAGCCCTTGCACCGGCGGCTGCGGCGGCGCGCCTGGGTGCTGCTGAGCGATCCGGTGACCCAGCGCTTTCACCGCATGACGCCCGAGGTGTGGCGCGTGATCGCGCTGTGCGACGGCCAGCGCACGCTCGACGAGGTGTGGCAGATCGCCTGCGCCCGGGCCGACGATGCGGGCGCCACGATCTCGCAGCATGAGCTGGTGCAACTGGTGTCGGCGCTGCATGCCAACGACCTGCTGCAGACCCAGGTCTCGCCCGATGCCGGTGAGGTGTTTGAGCGTTTCGAGCGCCAGCGCCGCGCCAAGCGCAAGCAGAACTGGCTCAACCTGATGAGCCTGCGCCTGCCGCTGGGCCATCCCGAGGCCTGGTTCGCGCGGCATGCCGGCTGGGCGCGGGCCTTGTTCCAGCCCTGGGTGGGCCTGGCCTGGCTGGCCCTGGTGCTGCCGGCCGTGGTGCTGGCGGCGCAGCACTGGCATGCGCTCACCGAGAACCTGTCCGACCGGGTGCTGTCGGCCGGCAACCTGGCCTTGCTGTGGCTGGTGTACCCGGTGGTCAAGACGCTGCACGAGCTGGCCCACGGTCTGGCCGTCAAGGCCTGGGGTGGCACGGTGCGCGAGGTCGGGCTGATCTTCATCCTGTTCTCGCCGGTGCCGTATGTGGACGCCAGCGCGTCCTACCGCTTTCCGTCGAAATGGGCGCGTGCGCAGGTGGCCGCGGCCGGCATCATGGCCGAGCTGGCGCTGGGCGCGCTGGCGGTCTACCTGTGGCTGCTGGCCGAGCCGGGCCTGCTCACCGCGCTGGCCTACAACGTGATCCTGATCGCCGGCGTGTCCACGGTGCTGGTCAACGGCAATCCGCTGATGCGCTACGACGGCTACTTCATCGCCACCGATCTGCTCGAGATGCCCAACCTGGCACAGCGCGCCCAGGCCTGGTGGGTGCACCTGTCCGACCGCTGGCTGTTCGGCGCACGCGATGCCGAGGCCCCCGTGGCGGCGCAGGGCGAGCGCTGGATCCTCACGCTGTACGGCGCGGTGGCGCCCTTGTACCGGTTGCTGATCACCGTGGGGCTGATCTGGTTCGTCGCCGGCGAGTACCTGCTGATCGGCGCGCTGATGGCCCTGATGGCCGCCTGGCAGGCGCTGGTGATGCCGTTCTGGAAAGCCTGGAAGCACCTGGATGAAGGCGCCTCGCTGGCGCGCCGTCGTGGCCTGGCCAAGCGCCGCAGCCTGTTGCTGGCCCTGGCGCTGCTGGGCGGTTTGACGCTGCTGCCGCTGCCCTTTTACTCGGTGCACCAGGGCGTGGTGTGGCTGCCCGACGAGGCCCTGGTGCGCGCCGACAGTGCCGGCCAGATCCTGCGCGCCGATGCCGCCCCTGGCCGACCGGTGGCCCGCGACGCGCCATTGCTGCTGCTCGAGAACCTGCCCTTGCAGGCCGAACTGGCCACGGCCAGTGCTGCGCTGGCGCAGACCGAGGCGCAGCTGCGCCGTGCCGAGGTGGACGAGCCTGCCCGTGCCGGGCCCCTGCGCAGCGAGCAGGCCGCCCGGCTGGCGCGCCAGCAGCAGGCCGCCGAGCGTGTGGCCGCGCTGCAGCTGCGCGCCGGCCGATCCGGCCGGTGGGTGCCGGCCGCACCCACCGAGCTGGCGGGCCGGTCTGTCAAACGCGGCGAAGTGCTGGGCTACCTGGTGGATGGCGCTACCGACCGCGTGCGGGTGGCCATTCCGCAGGAGGACGCCGATCTGGTGAAGACCCGCCTGCGCGCCGTGCAGGTGCGCGCGCTGCACAGCCCGCGTCAGGCGCTGGACGCGCAGGTGCGCCGCGAGGTGCCGGGCGGTGGCTTTGAACTGGTGTCGGCTGCGCTCGGCTCGAGCGCCGGCGGCGAGATCGCGGTCGACCCGGCCCGCGAGGGCGGCACGCACAGCCTGCGCCGGGTGTTCGACATCGAGCTGCAACTGGCCGCGCCCTCCCCGTCGGCGGTGTTTGGCGACCGCGTGCAGGTGCGCTTCGACCTCGGCCCCACACCGCTGGCCGAGCAGTGGCTGCTGCGTCTGCGCCAGGCTTTCCTGGCGCGCCTGAATGTCTGAGCCGGTGATTTCTGGGGCGGGCGACGCTGCCCTGGGCGCTGCAGCTGCGCTGCCGCACGCCGATGCGCCGGTGCCTGGCCGCGGGCCGGCCGATCTGCGCTGGCTGCGTGGCCTGGCCGGCAGCGCGTTTCGCCGCGCCGACACGCTGCGCGATGAGCGTGCCGACTCGCGCGATGGCGCGTTTGAGCGCGCACTGCGCGACCTGCCCGGCTGGCTGCCGGTGCGCAGCGAGCCGGCCGCGCGCATTGCTGCACTGGCCAGCGCCATCGACGCGCTGGGCTTGCGCGATTGCCCGGACGAGCAGGTCGCCCAGCGCATGGCCGAGGCCATGGCCAGCTTGCGGCAGCCGCCGTCGGGCCCCCGGCACGACGCTGCCCTGACCCTGGCCCTGGCCTGCGCCGGCGAGGCCGCGCGGCGGCGGCTGGGCCTGTGGCCGCACCCGGTGCAGTTTGCCGGCGCGCGTGTGCTGATCGGTGGCCAGCTGGCCGAGATGCGCACCGGCGAGGGCAAGACCCTGGTGGCCGGTCTGGCCGCCACGGTGATGGCGGCCAGCGGCGCGCAGGTGCATGTGGTCAGCACCAACGACTACCTGGCCCGCCGCGATTGCGAGGAGATGGCGCCGCTGTTCGGTTTTTTCGGGCTGGGCTTCGGCTTTGTCATTGGCGGCATGGAGCCCGACGCGCGCCGCTTGGCCTACGCGCACCCGGTGTGTTATGTGAGCGGCAAGGAGCTGGTGTTCGACTACCTGAAAGACCGTCTCGCCGGCCATGGCCTGCTGCCCGCCCGGGTGGCCGGACTGCAGGGGTTTGTGCGTGGCGGATCAGCGGCGGCGCCGCTGATCCCGGCGCTGCACTTCGCCATCGTTGACGAGGCCGACAGCGTGCTGATCGACGAGGCCCGCACACCGATGATCCTCTCGCGCGAGGCGCCGGGCCTGCATGAGCCGGCGCTGCTGGCCTGGGCCATCACCGGCGCCCGGGGGCTGCGCCCCGATGTGCACTACCGCCTCGCGCTGGCCGCGCGCGAGGTCGAACTGCTGCCCGCCGCGCTGGAAGCCTGCCCGCCGCTGCCCGAGGGCGTGCGCGCCATGTGGCAGTCGCGGCCCTGGCGCATGCAGCTGCTGCGCCAGGCCCTGACCGCGCTGCACCTGTTCCAGCGCGACCAGCACTACATCCTGGCCGACGGCAAGGTGCAGATCGTCGACGAATCGACCGGGCGCGTGATGCCCGACCGCTCGTGGGAGCAAGGCCTGCACCAGCTCATCGAGACCAAGGAGGCGGTGGCCCTGACCGCCGGGCGCGACACGCTGGCCCGCATGACCTTCCAGCGCTTTTTCCGGCGCTACTGGCTGCTGGCCGGCCTGACCGGCACCGGCGCCGAGGCCGCCCGCGAACTGTGGGGCGTCTACCGGCTGCGGGTGCGCCGCCTGCCCACCCACCGTCCGGTGGCGCGCCGCACCCTGCCGGCGCGTTGCCTGCCCGATGCCACCGCCAAGTGGCAGGCCGTGGCCGACGAGGCGCTGGCCGCCGCGGCGCGTGGCCAGGCGGTGTTGGTGGGCACGCGCAGCGTCGAAGCGTCCGAGGCCGCCGCGGCGGCTTTTGCGACGCGCGGTGTGGTGCCCGTGGTGCTCAACGCCCGTCAGGACGCCGAAGAGGCCGGCATCGTGGCGCGCGCCGGCGAGCCCGGGCGCATCACCATCGCCACCAACATGGCCGGCCGTGGCACCGACATCAAGTTGCCGCCCGCCACGCGTGCGGCCGGCGGCCTGCATGTGATCCTCACCGAGTTCCACGAATCACCGCGGGTGGATCGTCAGTTGTTCGGCCGCAGCGGCCGCCAGGGCGAGGCCGGTTCGGTGCGTGCCCTGGTGGCCGCCGATGACCCGCTGTTCAAGCCCCTGCCGCACGGCCTGCGGGCCTTGCTGGCGCGCGGCCACTGGCTGGGCCTGGCCGTGCAGCTGGCGCAGCGCGATGCCGAAGGCCGCGCCTGGCAGGCACGCCGTCAGACCTTGCGCCAGGACCGCGAACTCCAACGCCTCGTCGGCATTGCCGGACCCATGACATGACCCAATCGATTCACCCGCGGCCGCCTGTCTCTGGCCGGTGCCTGCCGCTCCGCGCCTCCAGGGCTTTGCCGCGGTGCTGGGGGCTGGCGCCGGCGCTGCTGGCGGCCTGGCCCGTGCTGGCGGCGCCGCCAGCGCCCACCCCGACAAGCGTGCCCACCGATTGCATGGTGGAGGCGGCGCAGACGGTGGAGATCCGCAGCCCGGTGGTGGGCATCCTGGAGCGCGTGCATGCGCGGCGCGGCGAGTTCATTCGCCAGGGACAGGTGCTGGTGACGATCGAGAGCCGCGCCGAGCAGAGTGCGGCCGAGTCGGCCCAGGCGCGGGCCCAGGCCCAGGGCGCGGCTGAACTGGCCGGCGCCAAGGTGAGCGCCGCGCGGGAGAAGACACGGCGCCTGTCCGATCTGCTGGCCGAGGAGTTCGTGGCGCCGCAGGCGGTGGACGATGCCCGTGCCGAACTGCAGTTGGCCGAGGCTGAGCTGAAGACCGCACGGGAGAACACGCAGATTGCGCGGCTGGAACATCGCCAGGCGGTAGACCAGTTGCGCCGCCGCCAGATCCTGGCGCCCTTCAGCGGCGTGGTGGTGGACCAGTACCTTTACCCCGGCGCGCTGGTGGACGGTGGCGAAGCCCGCAAGCCGGTGCTCAAGATTGCGCAGGTCCATCCGTTGGCGGTGCAGGCGCTGCTGCCGGTGCGGCTGTTCAGCCAGGTGCGCGTGGGGCAGGTGGTGACGGTGACGCCCGAAGTGCCGTTCCAGCGGCCGATCCAGGCCCGGATCCGGGTGGTTGACCGGGTGATCGACGCGGCGGCCGGCAGCTTCGGCATCGTGGCCGACCTGGACAACGCCCGCGGCGAGCTGCCGGCCGGCCTGCGCTGCAAGCTGGGCCTCTGACGGTTGGCAATCGCCGCGCTCGGGCCGTTCAGGCGGCCGGCGGATTGAGCCGTGGGTCGACCACCAGGCGCTGCTGCGCCAGCAGCCGCAGGCCGGCGCGTGCCGGGGCCGGCAGGTGATCGGGGGCGAACAGCAGGTTCCAGCTGGCGCGTGACACCACGCTGGGCAGCACCAGTGCGCCGTGGGCCATCAGCAACTCGCCGCCCCAGCGCTGCTGGCCGGCGCTGGGCCAGCCGGCCTGCAGCCAGGCGGGATTGGGCACCGCCTCGGGCGACACCAGGTGCACGGCCGCGGGCGACAGCTGCAGTGCGGTGAGCACATGCGGCTGGGTGTCGAGCACCTCGAAGCCACGGTGCACCGCCACCTCCACCAGGCAGGTGGCCGGATCGAGGCTGCAATACACCACGCGCAGGCCCTTGGGGTTCCAGCGGCCGCCAAAACGTTCGGCGCCCAGGCCGCTGTCCCAGCTGGCGGCAAAGCGCTCGGCGTCGATGCGCCAGGCGGTCAGCAGTGTGGCGTCGCCGCCCAGCGCGGCGGGCAGTGGCGCCATGCCGGCGCGGGTGTCGGCGCGGGTGTCGGCCTGGATGCCGGGGTTCATGCCGGCAGACCTGCCCGGTTCAGCTGTAGACGCCGTGCTCAAGCCGGCCCAGGAACTCGGTGACCAGCTCGGCCCCCTGCAGCGTGCGCAGCAGGTCGATCGGGCGGGAGCCATCCAGGCCGGTGGCCGGACGGGCCATCCAGCGCTCAGCCTCGGCGCGGCCACCCAGCACCGCGCTGGCCTGCACCAGCACCTCGGCCAGCTGCCAGGTGCGGCTGGCCAGATCGGGCGGCATCAGCTTGCCGGGCTGCTCTTTTTGGCGCCGCAGCGTGCGGGCGCTGATGCCCACCGCATCGGCCACCTCGTCGGCCGACAGGCCGGTGAGCTGGTCGACCAGGTTCACCAGCATGGCATAGGGTACGCCCTTGACCAGCGCGCCGTGGATCTCGGCCCGGCTTTGCGGCACCGTCTTGAACCAGCGCCGGCCGCCCATGAACTCGATGGCGCCGATGCCGGGGCCCGGCGTGGCCGGTGCGGCGGCTGGCGCCTTGGCAGCAGGGCTGGCGGCGCGCCAGGGGGCGGCCGGTTCGTGGGTGTGCAGAATGCGGGCCATGTGGCCAATTGTCCGGATGAGATGGCCAGATGTCAAGGATGACGGGGCGACCGTGCTGACACCGGCGATACCGGCGACACCGACGACATGGCCGACACCGCCGGCAGCGCCGACAGCGCGCCGCAACACGCCTCAGTGCGCAGGCAGTGCCGCCTGCCGGGTGGCCAGCAATGCCCCCAGCGCCAGCACGGCGGCCGATACCGCCAGGCCGGCCCGCAGGCCGCCGGGGCCGTCGGCCAGGCGCCCGACCAGGCTGGGCCCGACGATCTGCCCGGCCGCGAACACGATGGTGAAGGCGCTGATGCCTGCCGGCCAGGCCGCCGGTGGCAGGTTGTGCCGCACCAGTGCCGTGGTGCTGGCCACCACCGACAGGAACACCGCGCCGAACAGCACGCCCGAGGCCAGCGCCAGCAGCGCATGGCTGCTGGCCACCGGGGCCAGGGTGGCCAGCGCCAGCAACGCGCTCAGGCAGGCCAGCGGCCGGCCGTCGCGGTGGCGCTGCAGCAGCCCGGCCCACAGCCAGGGCGAGGCCATCACGCCGGCCCCCAGCAGCGCATAAAACAGCACCAGCATGCCGGTGCCCAGCTGTTGCTCGCGCAGCAGCGTGATGATGAAGGTCATGTAGCCGATGTAGCCCAGGCCGAACATGAAGTACGCCGCCAGGCCGAAGCCGAAGGGCCGCCAGCTGGCGGTGGCGGCTGCGTGGCCGCCACCGGCCGGTGCGCTGGCATCCAGATCGGCCATGTCGTGCCGGCGTGCCGCCATGGCCGCGGTGGCGGCCAGCGCCAGCGCCCCCAGCGCCAGCCAGCCCTGCGGCCAGGCACCACCGGCGGAGGCGGAGGCGGTGGCGGTGGCGGTGGCGGTGGCGGTGGCGGTGGCGGTGGCGGTGGCGGTGGCCGGGCCGTGGGCCTGGATCAGCGGCGGCAGGCCCAGCGCGCAGGCCACGATGCCGGCGCCGGTGCCGCCGTAATACAGGCCCAGCACCAGGCCGGGCGTGATGCCGCTGCCCGGGGCTTGTGGCCGCAGGCTCAGCCGCGCCGCCATCAAGCCGCCGGCCACGAACACCGCCGCGCTGGCCGCGCCGGTGGCCAGACGCAGCAGGTACAGCGCGGCATCGCCCTGCACCAGGCCATGGCCGGCCAGCAGGGCGGCAGCGGCCAGGCTGCCGCCCAGCAGCGCACGCACCGCCCCGGCCCGCGGCAGCAGCCAGGGCATGGCCAGCGCGCCCAGCAGGTAGCCGGCGGCGTTGACGGTGTTCATCGCCCCGGCGGTGAAGTAGTTCCAGCCCAGCGCCTCGCGCATCGGCGGTAGCAGCAGCGCATACGAAAAACGCGCCAGGCCCAGCGACACCGCCGCCCCGAGGGCCAGCGCCAGTGCAGTGAGCAGGGTGCGGCGCAGCGGGCTGGGTTCGGGCATGGCCGCATGTTAGGGCGCCCGGCCCCGGCCCCGGCCAGGTTTCGGGCCGGGCCGGCTCACCGGCGCAGCGCGCTGGCGATGGCGGCAAAGGCGCGGCGGTCGGTCAGGTGGGTGAAGGCGGTGTCGGGCACCGGGTGCGACGAGAACTTGACGATCACCAGCTCGGCCGCCGGGTTGATGTGCAGGTGCTGGCCGGCCAGGCCCTTGGCCTCGAAGCTGCCATCGGCGTCGTTGGCCTGCCACCACTGGTTGCGGTAGGCGTAGCCCTGGCGCGGCGTGGGCCCGCCGGCGGCCAGCAGGGCCGGATCACCACCGCTGCGCAAGGCCGTCACCACGGCGGCCGGCAGCACCTGCTCGCGGCCCACGCGGCCGTTGTTGCGCAGCAGCTCGCCCAGGCGGCCCATGTCGCGCAGCGTGGCGCTGATGCCCACGCTGGCCACCTCGCTGCCGATCGGGTCCAGCCAGCAGAAGGCGTCCTCCTCGGCGCCGATGCGCTGCCACAGGCGCTGCGACAGCAGGCTCGACAGGCGCTGGCCGCTGACGCGCTGGATCACCCAGGCCAGCACCTCGGTGTCCACCGACTTGTAGCGCCAGCGCTGGCCGTGCTCGCCGTCCTTGGCCAGCGTGGGCAGGTAGTCGGTGATGGCGCGGGCGATGCCGTCGCCGGCCACCGGCGCCGGCACGGGCAGCAGACCGGCGGCGCGCAGGTAGCGGTGCACGCCGGCGTTGGGGTCCTGGAACTGCTCGGTGTAGGCCACGCCGGTGTTCATGTCGAGCACCTGCTGCAGCGTGGCGTCGGCCCAGGCGCTGCCGGCCAGCTCGGGCAGGTAGCGCGCCACCGGCGCCTTCGCATCCAGCAGGCCCTCGTGCACCAGCAGCATGGCCAGCAAGCCGACCAGCGACTTGGACATCGACCACAGCGCATGCGGCTGCCGGGCCTGCATGCCCACCGCATAACGCTCGTGCACGATGCGGCCCCGGTGCAGCACCAGCAGGGCGTCGGTGTAGCCGCCGGTCTGCCATTCGGCGATCGACAGGCTGCGCTGGTCGGCGGTGTCGAAGCGCAGGCTGTCCAGATCGAGCGGCGCACGCGGCAGGGGCCGCGCCGCACTGTCGCCGCGCCAGATCGCCACCGTGGGCCCCAGCTCGCGCAGGTGGTGGTAGCCCCAGCGCGCATTGGGATAGGCCAGCAGGTTGGCCAGCGTGACGCGCTTGTCGGACGCGGGTGGCGTCCCCAGCATCAGGCCGCGCGTGACGGGGTCGGTGGCCTCGGGCGGTGGCAGCCGTGGCTGGGCCTGGGCCGTGGCGGTGGCGCCCAGCAGCAGCAGGCACAGGGCGCGACGCCGCAGTGCGCTGTGCGTGCGGGCCGGGCGGGTTGGGGGGCGCAAGATCATGGGGTGGGCTCCTGGGTTGGCATGCGGTGGTGCCCCTGAATGGCGTGGCACCGGCCGCATTGCAGCGGCCGGGCGTATCCGGCATGTGTTCAACACCGGGCCTTTCTGTCGCCAAAGCGGTCTGCGGCCGCGCCAGACAAGCTCCGATACAAAACAGCCTTGGCCAGCGGCTATCGTGGCGGCATGAACCGTCCCGACAGCGTGCTGGTGGTCGATGACGACCGCGAGATCCGTGAGCTGCTGGCCGCCTACCTGGCCCAGCACGGCCTGCAGGTGCGCACCGCCGCCGATGCGCGCCAGACCTGGGCCGCGCTGGCCACCCAGCGGCCCGACCTGATCGTGCTCGACCTGATGCTGCCCGGCGAGGACGGCCTGTCGATCTGCCGCTCGCTGCGCCAGCGCGGCAGTGCACCGATACCGGTGCTGATGCTGACCGCGCGCAACGACGAGAGCGACCGCATCCTCGGCCTCGAGATGGGCGCCGACGACTACCTGGCCAAGCCCTTTGCGGCGCGCGAGCTGCTGGCGCGCATCCGCGCCGTGCTGCGCCGCACCCGCCTGGTGCCCGACAACCTGCGCCAGGCCGAGAACAGCGGCAGCTACCACTTTGCCGGCTGGCAGCTCGACACCCGCGCACGCCACCTGCTCGACCCCGCCGGCACCCTGATCAGCCTGACCGGCGCCGAGTTCAGGCTGCTGCGGGTGTTGCTGGAGCATGCGCAGCGCGTGATCTCGCGCGACCAGCTGCTGCAGCTCACCCAGGGCCGCGAGGCCGATGTGTTCGACCGCTCGATCGATCTGCTGGTCAGCCGCCTGCGCAAGCGCCTGCGCGACGAGGCCCGCGAGGCGCGCTTCATCAAGACCGTGCGCAGCGAGGGTTATGTGTTCTGCGCCGAGGTCAGCGCCAGCGCGGCGCCGCCGCCCTGGGCCGCGCCGGGCACGGCCGGCGCTGCGGCCCCGGGGGGCCTGTGATGCGCGCGCCGTGGCTGCGCTGGCGGCCGCGCGCGGCCGCGCTCAGCCTCACCGGCCGCGTGGCCTGGGTGCTGGTGGCGGTGGTGCTGGTCACGCAGCTGGCCGGCCTGGCCTGGCTGATGGGCGGGCGCTCGCAGCTGGCGCGCAGCCTGATGTTCGATTACCTGGGCGCCGACATCGCCACCGCGGTGGCCGTGCTCGAGCGCCTGCCGCCCGCCGAGCGCGCCGCCTGGCTGCCACGCCTGGCGCGCAGCCATGTGCAGTACCGGCTGGGCGGCGCGGCGGCGGGCGGCGGCGGGGCCGACAGCGTTGACCGCTCGGCGCTCGGCCGCCGCCTTGCCGGCCTGCTGCAGGCCGAGCTGGGCGCGGCCTACGCGCTGCGGCTGCAGCCGGTGGCGCCCTCGGGTGAGCGCAGCGCCTGGCTGCAGCTGCGCGACGGCACGCCGCTGGCCATCGATCTGCAGCCGCTGCGCAGCGGCCTGTCGGCCACGGTGTATGGCGCGCTGGCCTTGCAGCTGCTGCTGGTGGTGGGGGCCGCGGCCTGGGCCGTGCGGCGTGCACTGGCCTCGCTGGGCGGCCTGGTGCAGGCCACCGAGGCGCTGGACCCCGACCGCCCCGGCCCGCCGCTGGCCGTCACCGGCCCGCACGAGCTGCGGCGCGTGGCGGCCGCCTTCAATGCGCTGCAGCAGCGCATCCGCGCCCATCTGGCCGAGCGCTCGCGCCTGCTGGCGGCCGTGAGCCACGACCTGCAGACGCCGATCACCCGCCTGCGCCTGCGCGCCGATCTGCTGCCCGAGGGCCCGCTGCGCGACAAGACCCTGGCCGATCTGCTGGAGATGCAGGGCCTGGTGGAGCAGGGCATGGCCTATGCCCGCAGCGCCCACGCCGCGGCCGAGCCGGCGCGGCGGGTGGACGTGTCGCAGCTACTCGACGGCCTGGCCTGCGACTATGCCGATGCCCAGGCCGCGCTGGCGCTCGAGCTGCCGCCCGGGGTGGTGCTCAGCACCCGGCCGCAGGCCCTGCGCCGCCTGGTGGGCAACTTGGTGGACAACGCGCTGAAGTTTGCCGGCGCGGCCGAGCTGGCGCTCGAGGCCACGCCGGTGGCGGTGCAGATCCGCGTCAGCGACCGCGGCCCGGGCATTGCGGCCGAGCAGCTGGCCCGGGTGCGCGAGCCCTTCCACCGCGTGGAGGGTTCACGCAACCGCGGCACCGGTGGCTCGGGTCTGGGCCTGGCCATTGCCGACGAGCTGGCGCACCAGCTGGGCGGCACGCTGGCCCTGCGGCCGCGCCCGGGGGGCGGCCTGGTGGCCAGCGTCACGCTGCCCGCGGCGGGTGGCTGAGCGGCTGAGCGGCTGAGCGTCTGAGCGGCTGCGGCCCGCCGGCGGCCCGATCAGGCCGTGGCGGTGCCGCCCACCAGTTGGCGAAAGTGCCGCTCCATGCGCTCGGCATCGGGTGTCAGGCCGGTGAACAGCTCGAACGCGCCCACCGCCTGGCCCACCGCCATGGTGCCGCCATCCACCACCCGGCAGCCGGCGGCGCGGGCGGCCTTCAGCAAGGCCGTGTCGAGCGGAAAGTACACCACCTCCGAGACCCACAGGCCCGGCTGCAGCAGCGCGGCCGGCAGCGGCAGGCCGGGCAGCTTGTCCATGCCGGTGGGCGTGGCGTGGATCAGGCCGGTGGCCGGGCCGGTGCCGCTGGCCGCATCGCCCTGCAACGCCGGCGCGATGTCGGCCACGGCCAGGGCGCGGTCGGCGCCGTACAGCGCATTGAGGGCCGCGGCCAGCTCGCGGGCGCGGGCCGGGTCGGCATCCACCAGGCGCAGCTGCCGAGCGCCGGCGCGCAGCACCGCATGCGCAATCGCCGAGCCGGCGCCGCCGGTGCCCAGCAGCACCACGCGCGACAGGTCGGCACCCGGCAGCGCGCGGGCAAAGCCCCAGGCCCAGCCCGAGCCGTCGGTGTTGTGGCCGATGGCGCGGCCGGCGCGAAACACCACCGTGTTCACCGCGCCCATGGCGCGCGCCTCGTCCGACAGCTCGTCGAGCAGCGGCAGCACCAGCTGCTTGCACGGGAAGGTGATGTTGAGGCCGGCAAAGCCCATCTGCCGGGCCGCGGTGATCAGGCCCGGCAGCGCCTGGGCATCGGTGCCGGCGGCGTCCAGATCGATCAGCTGGTAGTGCAGCGCCAGGCCCTGGGCGCGAGCCTCGGCCTCGTGCAGGGTGGGCGACAGCGAGCGCTGGATGCCCGCGCCGATCAAGCCCACCAGAGGCCTGGATTCTTTGGGAACGATGTTGCTCATGGTTTCTCGTGGCGGACGACACCGCACCACCTGGCCCAAGCCGGCGGGCGCCGCGGACCTGGCCTGGCCAGGCCACTGGCGGCACCCGCAGGGGTGAGAGGCGGCGCGGCCGCCGCCGGGGCGCTTACTTGCGCAGCTTGGCCAGTTCGGCCTGCAGTTCGGCCACCGTGGCGGCCACGGCGGCGCCGTGCTTGTCGATCACCGGCTGCAGCTTGGCGCGCAGCTTGGCCTGCTCGGTGGGCGACAGCTCGGTGACCTGCATGCCGGCCTTCTTGAGCTCTTGCAGATCGTCGGCCGACTTGTCGCGGTTGACCTTGCGCTGGTAGGCGGCGGCTTCCACGGCCGCGTCGCGCACGATCTTGCGCTCGGGCTCCGACAGCGCGTCCCAGATCTTCTTGCTGAAGATGATGGACTGCGGGTTGTACTGGTGGTTGGTGACGGCCAGGTGCTTTTGCACCTCGAAGAACTTGTTGGCCAGGATCACCGACAGCGGGTTCTCCTGCCCGTCGATGGCCTTTTGCTCCAGACCGGCATAAACCTCGGGAAAGGCCAGCGGCGTGGGGTTGGCGCCCAGTGCCTTGACCCAGTCGATGTTGATCGCGTTGGGGATCACGCGCAGCTTCAGGCCGGCGATGTCTTCCACCGTGGTGATCGGCTTCTTGCTGTTGGTGAGGTTGCGAAAGCCCAGCTCCACATAGGCCAGGCCGATGATGCCCTTGTCGGCCAGCTTGGCATGCAGCTTCTGGCCGAAGGGGCCGTCGACCACCGCGTCGGCTTCGCGCGCGCTGGCAAACATGAACGGGAAGTCATAAACCTCGAAGTCCTTGACCTGCGAGGCCAGGATGCCCGAGTTGAGCTGCACGAACTCGATCGTGCCGCCCTGCAGCGCCGAGACGTTCTGCGCATCGCCGCCCAGCGCGCCGCCGGCAAACACGTTGACCTTGAACTTGCCACCCGACTTGGCCACCATCAGCTCGGCAAACTTGTTGGCGCCCAGCTCCAGCGGATGGCCCTTGGGGTTTTGCAGCGCGAACTTGAAGCTGCGTTCCTTCACCTCCTGCGCCGCGGCGGTGCCGAGGGTGGCCACGGCCGCCAGGGCCAGCAGGGTCTTGAGCATCAGGCGTTTCATCAACAGGTCTCCATCCAGGGTTTGACAGGGAAACAAAGGGGCGCGGCCTGCGGCCTGCCCCCGGGGCCGGCTCATCGGCCGGCTTGGCGCGCAAAAACGGGCATCAGTTGGCGAACCAGCGGGCCGGCACCATCACCAGCGCCGGAAACAGCACCAGCAGGAACATCACCGTGAACTCGGCAATCATGAAAGGCAGGACGCCGCGGGTGACATCGTCCATCTTCATCTTGCCCACGCCGGCCACCACGTTGAGCACGGTGCCCACCGGCGGCGTGATCAGGCCGATGGCGTTGTTCATGATGAACAGCACGCCGAAGTACACCGGGTCGATGCCGGCGGCCTTGATCACCGGCATCAGCACCGGGGTCATGATCAGGATGGTGGGGGTCATGTCCATCGCCGTGCCCACCGCGATCACCAGCAGCATGATGGCGATCATCAGCAGCGTGGGGCTGTCCATGAAGGGCTGCAGCAGCGAGATCATCTTGCTGGGGATGTCGGCCACCGTGATCAGCCAGGCGCTGACCATGGCCGCGGCCACCAGGAACATGATCACCGCGGTGGTCTTGGCCGCGGCCATGAACACGCCGGCCAGCTGCGCCAGCGTGAGCTCGCGGTAGACCACCATGGCCACGAACAGCGCATACACGGCGGCCACCACCGCAGCCTCGGTCGGCGTGAACACGCCGAACTTCAGGCCCACCACCACGATCACCGGCAGAAACAGCGCCCAGGCTGATTCGCGCAGCGCCGTCAGGCGCGCGGCCGGCGTGGCCTTGGGCGGCGGCGTGATGCCCTCGCGCCGCGCCACCCACCACCAGGCCACGGCGATCGACACCGCCATCAGCAGGCCCGGCACGATGCCGGCCAGGAACAGCTTGCCGATCGACACGTTGGCGGCCACGCCGAAGACCACGAAGCCGATCGACGGCGGGATCACCGGCGCGATGATGCCGGCGCTGGCGATCAGGCCGCCGGCCTTGGCCTTGTCGTGCCCGGCGCGCACCATCATCGGCAGCAGCAGCGCGGCCAGCGCAGCGGTGTCGGCCACCGCCGAGCCCGACAGCGCGGCCATCATCACCGCCGCCAGGATGGCCACGAAGCCCAGGCCGCCGCGCTTGTGGCCCACCAGCGTGATGGCCAGTTCGACAATGCGGCGGCTGAGGCCGCCGACGTTCATGATCTCGCCGGCCAGCATGAAGAAGGGCACCGCCAGCAGCGGAAAGCTGTCGGCCCCGTTGACCACGTTCTGCGCCAGGATCTGGGCGTCAAACAGGTCCAGGTGCCACATCAGCGCCACGCCCGAGGCCAACAGCGAGTAGGCGATCGGCATGCCCAGCGCCATGGCGCCCAGCAGCGATGCGAGAAAGATGAAGACGGTCATGTTGGGGTTGCTCCTGCGCGCGCTTACTTGTGGCGATAGGTGCCGCTGCGGTCGAGGTGCAGATCGTCCACCTGGGCCAGGTCTTCGCTCTCGCGCACCATCAGCAGCTCGTCATCGCGCAGCTGGCCGCTGAGCGTGCGCCACAGTTCGCGCAGCAGGATCACGCTGGCCGACACCGCAAACACCACGCCCGAGGCATAGAAGATGGCCACCGGCGCGCCGGTGACCGGCGCCTCGACCTCGAGGTTGATCTGCATCTGCGCCCAGCTGCCGGTGAACAGCAGGCCGTTGATGCCCAGCATGGCCGTCTGCGCCACGGCCAGGCACACACGGCGGCCCAGCGGGCCGAAGCGGCTGACCAGCATGTCGGTGCCCAGGTGGCCATGCTCCTTGAGCGCGACGATGGCGCCCAGAAAGCACATCCACACGAACAGCCAGCGCGACAGCTCCTCCGACACCGTGATGCCCGACGAGAAGGCATAGCGCAGCACGACGTTGCCGAACACCAGCAGCACCATCATCGCCAGCATGGCCACCATGGCCCACTCCAGCAGGCGGCAGTAGCCGTTGATCAGTCGGTTCATCGTGTTGTCTCCTCGCAAGGCGGCAGGCGGCAAAAGCTCCGCAATCCGGCCACGGCGTGCAGTGTGTACGAACTGGTTAGTTTTATTGATGGGTAAAAACCCGCATGTCCGGGCACCGCCCTGGCGGCGGCCCGGACAGCCAACCGGCGGCCACCCGGCCTCAGGCCTTGAGGTAGCGCACCACCATCTCGACGATGGCCTCGCGCCGCGCCGCGATGGCGGCCGCCGACTCGAGATCGCGCTGGAAGATCAGCGAGAAGGTGTGGCGGTTGGCCACGTTGAACACGCTCAGCGCGCTGATCGACATGTGCAGGTCGACCGGGTCGACACCGGGGCGGAACAGCCCGGCGGCCACACCGCGGCCGTACACACGCTGCAGGCCCTCGATGGCCGGCACATTGAGCTGGTGGATGCTCTTGCTCTGCGCCAGGTACTCGCCGCGGTGGATGTTCTCGGTCATCACCAGGCGGATGAACTCGGGGTGCGCCAGCTGGTAATCCACCGTGAAGGCGACCAGCGTGCGCAGCGCCTGCTCGGGCGGCAGATCGTCGAGGTGCAGGCCGCTCTCGATGGCGCGCATCTGGCGGTAGGCGTCTTCCAGCACCGCGATGTAGAGCCCCTCCTTGCTGCCGAAGTAGTAATAGATCATGCGCTTGCTGGTGCGCGTGGCGGCGGCGATCTCGTCGATGCGCGCGCCGGCCAGACCCTTGTCGGCGAACTCGCGCATCGCCACCGCCAGGATGTCGGCCATGGTGCGCTCGGGGTCGTTGGTGCGGCCGGCGCCGGGCGCGGGTGCGGGCTCGGTGGCGGGCTCGGTGGCGGGCAGCCGCCCGGCGTCGCGCGCCGGATCGGCCGCGGCAGGCTTGCGCGGCGGGCGCCCGCGGCGCGGCGTTTGTACTGGTTCGTTCATGGCGGCCGGCAGCTTAACCCAGCGCCACGGGCGTGCCCAGGTGGTGGCACTTTGCGCTGCATCAAGCACCCCGGCTGCGCAAAAAAAAGGCCCTTGAAAGCCCGCCCTGCTGCCCCGAGCTTGACAGGCATCGGCGGCCTGCGAGGCGGCTGCGGCCCAGGCAGTGCGGGCTTGCGGCCAGCGTGCCTGCCGCCCTTGATCGACCGCTTGATCGACCGCTTGTTCGACGGCTTGTTCAAGCGCTTCGTTCACCCGTCCCGTCACCCTTTTTTTGCCGAGGTTTCCCATGCTCTACCGCAGCCTGTTTCCGCACGACCTGATGAACGAGTTCGGCCGCCTGCAGCGCGACCTGCAGGGCACGCTGGACGGCTCGCCCGCGATCCGCGGCGCGGGCCGCGGCGGCTACCCGGCGCTCAATGTGGGCAGCACGCCCGAGGCGGTGGAGATCCTGGCCTTTGCGCCCGGCCTCGACCCCGCGGCCATCGAGCTCAACCTCGAGCGCGGCGTGCTCACGCTGGAGGGGCGGCGCGCCGCCACGCTGCCGGCCGGCAACGGGGCCGGTGGCGCCAGCGGCCCCGCTGCCGCCGCGGCCGAGGTGCGCCAGACCGTGCACACGCAAGAGCGCTTTGACGGCCACTTTCGCCGCGTGGTGAGCCTGCCCGACGACATCGACGCCGCCGCCGTGCGCGCCGAGTACCGCGATGGCGTGCTGCGCATCAGCGTGCCGCGCCGGGGCCAGACCCAGCCGCGCCGCATCCCGGTGCAATGAGCCGCCCCGGCCGCCAGTCCATTCCCGCCTTCAGGAGCACGACATGAACACCGCCCCCAACAACGTCCCCAACAACGCTCCCAACAACGCCCGCCAGGACGCCGCCCTGCAGCCCCCGGTGGATGTGGTGGAAGACGCCAACGGCATCACCCTCTATGCCGACCTGCCCGGCGCCGCGCGCGAGCAGCTGCAACTGCGGGTGGAAGGCGAGCGCCTGCTCATCGAGGCCGAGATCGGCGTGGCCCTGGCGCCGGCCTGCACGCCCAGCCACACCGAGGTGGCCCTGCCGCGCTACCGCCGCGCCTTCACGCTGAGCAAGGAGCTGGACGCCGAGCGCGTCAGCGCCGAGCTGAGCCAGGGCGTGCTGCGGGTGCGCATCCCCAAGGCCGCCCAGGCGCAGCCGCGCCGCATCAGCGTTCAGGTGGGCTGATCGGGCGGCGAGCCGGCTTGGGCGCCAGCTCAGGCGTCCAGCACGATGGCGCGGTCGCGCAGCATGCGCTGGTACTCGTGCAGCGGCACGGCGGCCGACTGGCGGCCCTCGTCCACCGCCCAGGTCAGCGTGGCATCGGTGGCGGCCAGCGTCACCTCCACCGGGCCCGGCGGCACCTTGCACATCGGGCCATCGCCCAGCCGGTACTTCACCGCGCCGGCCACCCGGGCTTGTCGGGTGATGGGGGTCGGATTGCCAGGGGTGCTCATCGCGCTGTCCTTTCAGGATGAAAGCAGGCCTCAGCCTAGTGACGCTGTCGGCGCGGCCACGTAGGACGCCGCGCTGAGCGCGCGTCGGCACCGGGCGCCTGCGCGGGCAGGGGGCCGTGCACAACGCAGGCACGGCCGGGTGGTGCTGAGGTGGTGGCGCTGCAATGCCGCGGTGGTGCCTGGTGGTGCCCGCTGGTGACCGTTGGTGCCCGCTGGTGCGCGCTGGTGCGCGCTGGTGCCGCCGTGCCTGCGGTTCAGGCCGGCCGGCCCAGGCGCTGCTGCTCGTCGGCGCGGCGCAGCAGCAGGGCCTGCTCGGCCTGGTTGGCGGTGAGCGTGGCCGCATGGCGAAAGCCCGCCTCGGCCTCGCCGTGCCGGCCCAGGCGGGCCAGCAGGTCGGCCATCGCGCTGGCCAGCCAGGGGTAGTCGCGCAGCGCGGGCTCGGCCAGCAGCGCCTGCATCAGCGGCAGCGCCGCAGCCGGGCCCTGGGCCAGGCCCACGGCCACGGCACGGTTCAGGGCCACCACCGGCGAGGGCTGCACGGCCAGCAGGCGGTCATACAACTGGGCGATGTGGGCCCAGTCGGTGCTGGCCGCGGTGGCCGCGCGCGCATGGCAGGCGGCGATGGCGGCCTGCAGCGCATAGGGGCCGGCCGGTTGATCATGGGCCGCCCCCCACACCGTTGCACGCTGCAGCGCGGCCAGGCCGCGCTGGATCAGCACGCCGTCCCAGCGGCTGCGGTCTTGCTCGGCCAGCAGCACCGGCTGGCCGGCCGTATCCACCCGCGCCGCGCTGCGCGAGGCCTGCAGGGCCAGCAGGGCGTCGAGGGCCTGCACCTCGGCGGCATCGGGGCCCGCGGCGGCGTCATCGAGATGCCGCGCCAGCAGGCCCGACAGGCGCAACGCCTCGTGCACCAGATCACCGCGCAGCAGCGCAGGCCCGCGCACCGCGCTGTAGCCGGCGTTGAACAGCAGATACACCACCTCCAGCACCGAGGCCAGGCGTTCGCGCAGCGCCGCGCCTTGCGGCATCTCGAAGGGCACGCCGGCCTCGGCCAGCGTGCGCTTGGCACGCACGATGCGCTGCGCCACGGTGGCCTCGCTGCTGAGAAAGGCCCGCGCGATCTCCTCGGTGCTGAGCCCCGCCACGCACTTGAGCGTGAGCGCGCTGCGCGCGTCGGGCGACAGCAGCGGGTGGCAGGCCGTGAACACCAGGCGCAGCATGTCGTCGCCAAAGGCGTCGGCACGGGCATCGTCCAGCGCATCCACGAAGTCGGGCACGGTCAAGGCTTCGCGGGCTTGCAGGTCGGCACCGATCTGCACCAGCTTGGCCGCCAGCACGGTGTCGCGGCGCAGCAGATCGAGTGCACGGTTTCTGGCGGTGGTGGTCAGCCAGGCGGCGGGGCGGTCGGGCAGGCCGTCGCGCGGCCAGGTGTCGAGGGCGGCCAGCAGGGCATCCTGCGCCAGGTCTTCGGCCAGGCCGATGTCGCGCACCATGCGCGCCACGGTGGCCACGATCAGCGCGGCCTCGCGGCGCCAGGTATCGGCCAGCACGGCCTGCACGCGGGCCAGGTCAGCGCGTGCGGCCGGGGCCGGGGCGCCGTCGCGGCTGTCGCTGCCGGTTCCAGATCGTGTGCGTCGCGCCGCCATGCCTGCAGGATCAGCCCGGCTGGGCGCCCGGCGCCACGTCGGGGTTCAGCCAGCTCAGTTCCCACACATGGCCGTCCAGGTCTTCGAAGGCATGGCCGTACATGAAGTCGCCGTGCACCTGCGGTGGCCGCGGCACGCTGCCACCGGCGGCCACGGCCAGGGCCACCATCTCGTCGACCGCGGCGCGGGTTTCACGGCTGATGCACACCAGCACCTCGGTGGCCTGGCGCGCATCCACCACCGGCTTGGTGCAGAAGCTCGCGAAGAAGTCGCGGCGCAGCAGCATCACGAAGATGTTGTCGGCCACCACCATGCACAGGCCCTGCTCGTTGCTGAACTGCTCGTTGAAGCCGAAGCCCAGCGCGCTGAAGAAGCGCCGCGACGCGGCCACGTCGGCGATGGGCAGGTTGACGAAGATGTGCTGGGGCATGGAGGTCTCCTGGACGCGTTGGGGCTGAATGCCATCACGACGAAGCCGTGCACCGGTTTTCGACACGCCGCGCCGATGTGGCCGCCGATCAAGCGCCGCGCCGGCAGGCGCTCAAAGAAAACACGGCCCCAGCGCGCGCACCTCCACCGTGCACCAGGCCGCCGCCGGGCAGCGCTGGGCAATCGCCAGGGCCTCGTCGCGGCTCACATCCTGCAGCAGAAAAAAGCCGCCCACCATCTCCTTGGCCTCGGCAAACGGGCCGTCGAGCAGGCGCACCGCGCCGTCGCGCTTTTCCACCCGGGTGGCCTGGTCCTGGCCCACCAGCGACTCCACCGCGCGCAGCTTGCCCTCGCGCTGCAGGCCCTCGGCAAAGGCCACCATCTGGGCATAGGCGGCCTCGCCCTGCTCGCGGGTGCGGGTGGCGCGCTGGCCGACGGGTTCGTGGATCAGCAGCAGATACGACACGGAACGGTTCTCCTGGCAGCGTCGGACATGGCCCCGGATTCAACCATGCCAGGCCCCCCCGGTGGCGCCGGCAGCCCGGCCGCCGGCGGCCCAGGCCAGCGCCCGGTGGCGGCCGGGCCTGTGTTGCAATGCCCGCAACACACACCCACGGATGCCGCGATGACTCAGCCCATGTGCCCGACCCATCACCCATGTGCAGCGGCACGGTGGCCCTCGCATCCCGGGCCAGGCAACCTGCGGCCCTGGCGCCGCACGCCGTGCGCGCAGTGGCCCTGGCACGGCCTGCCGGGCCTGGCCGCACTGGCCATGGCGGCAGCGCTGGCCATGCTGGCGCCGGTGCAGCCGGCTTTGGCCCAGGGCCACAGCCATGGCGAGCCGGCCAGCGCCGCCGCCGCCCCCACCCCTGCCGCGCCCAAGCCCTGGGTGGCCACCAGCAATGCCATCACCCGCGAGCTGCTGGCCTTGCAGGGCCAGTTTGCGCCCGAGTTCGCCTCCCAGATGGGGCTGACCGCCTTTGACGGCCTGGTGCGTGACCTGAGCCCCGGTGCCGACGAGCGCTATCTGGCCGCCGCCGACGCCAAGGTGGTCAGCCTGCGGCAGCGCCTGGCCAGCGAGGCCGATGCCGAGGTGCGGCAAGACCTGCAGATCCTCATCGACAGCGTGCAGGCCAATGCCGACAGCACCCGCCTGAACATGCGGCTGGCGCTGGATTGGGAAGATGCCGCCGAGCTGGTGTTTGGCGGCCTGCGCAACCTGCTTGACGAGCAGCAGCCTGCCGAGCGCCGCGCCAAGGCGCTGGAGCGCCTGCAGCGCTACCTGGGCCTGCACCCTGGCAGCCGCTCGGTGTTTCAGGATCTGCGCCGGCGTTTTGAAGAAAGCCGCGCGCCTGGCCGCATCGGCCCGGTCAAGGCCCAGGTCGACAAGGCGCAAGCCCAGGGCGCCACCTATGTGAGCGGCATCCGCGAGCTGTTCAAGCGTTTTCCGCAGCCGGGCATGGCGCCGGCCCTCGACGAGCTGGAGCGCCAGGTGGCCGAGCACAGCGCGTGGCAGCAGCGCGTGGTGCTGCCGCTGGCGCGCAGCGACTTCCAGGGCCCGCCCGAGCTGTATGCCGACAAGCTGCGCCAGGTGGGCATCGACATCGCCCCGGCCGAGCTGATCCGCCTGGCCCAGGTGAGCTACCTGGAAACCCGTGCGGCCATGGTGGCGCTGGCGCCCCAGGTGGCCGCCGCCAAGGGCTGGCCCAAGGATCTGGATTACCCGGGCGTGATCCGCCGCCTGAAGGCCGAAACCCTGGCCGACGACCAGCTGGTGCCGCACTACACCGCGGTGAACCAGCAGCTCGAGGCCATCATCCGCCGCGAGCGCATCGCCACCCTGCCCGACCGGCCGCTGGGCATGAAGCTGGCCTCGGCCGCTGAATCGGCGGCCCAGCCCGCACCGCACCTGCGCCCGCCGCGCCTGGTGGGCAATGCCGGCGAGCGCGGCATCTTCGTGCTGCCGGTGCGCAACCCCGGCGCCGGGGCCGGCGAGGCCTATGACGATTTCAACTTCCCGGCGGCCGCCTGGACCCTCAGCGCCCATGAAGGCCGGCCCGGCCACGAGCTGCAGTTCAGTGCCATGGTCGAGCGCGGCGTGTCGCTGGCGCGCTCGCTCTACGCCTTCAACAGCGTCAACGTGGAAGGCTGGGCGCTGTACGCCGAGGCCGAGGCCCTGCCCCACGAACCGCTGGACGGCCAGTTGATCGCGCTGCAGTTCCGCCTGCTGCGCGCCGCCCGCGCCATGCTGGACCCGATGCTCAACCTGGGCCAGGCCAGCACCGAAGACGCCGCCCGCCTGCTGCGCGAGGAGGTGGGCATGTCGGCCGCCATGACCCGCCAGGAGATCGACCGCTACACCTTCCGCCTGCCCGGCCAGGCCGGCAGCTACCTGTATGGCTACCTGCGGCTGCTGCAACTGCGCGCCGACGCCGAGCTGGCCCTGGGCCCGCGCTTCAACCGCCTGGCGTTCAACGACTTCGTGGTGGGCCAGGGCCTGCTGCCGCCGGCCTTGCTGGCCAAGGCGGTGCGCGAGCAGTTCGTGCCGGCGCGGCGAAAGTTGGCGGGCACGCAGTGACCATGCGCCGGCCCGCCGCACGCCACCGTGCGGCCCGGCTCACGGGGTGGCAAGGGCACTGAACGCCATCCGGCCTGCCGCGCAGAGGGCCGTGCTTTGGACACCTCTGCAGCCCCACCCTCAGTCTGCAGCCTCATCCCCCGCCGGCAAGTCGCCCAGCATGCCGATCAATTCATCCAGCGTGGCATAGAAGCGCTCGGTGAACTCGCTGCCGATGTGGGCCTCGATGGCGGCATACACGGCTTCGATCTGCGGCGCCATCGCATCGGCCAGCGCGCGGCTGGTGTCGGTCAGGCTCACCAGCACGCGGCGGGCGTCGTGCGGCAGACGTTCGCGGCTCACCAGGCCCATGGCCTCCATGCGCGCCAGCACGCCGGCCAGGCTGGGGCTGGACAGACGGCAGGCCTCACCGATCTGGCGCGGCTCCAGCGGGCCGTGCTGGAGCAGTGCGCGCACGATGCGCCATTGCTGCTCGGTCACCCCGTGCGTGTTCAGGATGGGCCGAAAGTGCGCCATCACGCTCTCGCGGGCATGCAGCAGCAGCAGCGGCAGGTTGCGGTGCTGGAACGTTGACATGCTCACATGTTAGCGAATAGAGTTGCTAACTTGTGAGTGATTTGTTTGGCCACGCCGCCGTGGCCTCAGCCTGCGTTTGCACACCATGCCTGCGATGCCCCTTGTTCCCCTGGTGCCCGGCGGGCCACTGCCGGGCTTGCCGCGGCCGCCTTGGCAGCTGTCGGGCCGCGTGTACGGCGCACTGTTGAACCACGCGCCCGAGCGGGTGGCGCTGGGCGATGCCGCACACCAGCCGCCCTACAAGGCGCCGCCGCGCGCGCCGGTGCTGCAGGTCAAACCGCGCAACACGCTGGCCGGTGATGGCGCGCAGGTGCCGGTGCCGCCCGATGTGCCCGCGCTGGAAGTGGGGGCCTCGCTGGCCATCGTGATCGGCCGCACCGCTTGCCGGGTGGCCGAGGCCGATGCGGCCAGCGTGATCGCCGGGCTCACCATCGCCGCTGATCTGCGCGTGCCGCACGCCAGCCACTACCGCCCGGCCGTGCGCCAGCGCGCTCGCGACGGCTTCTGCCCGCTGGGTCCGCGCGTGGTGGCGCTGGCGGACGTGGGTGG
Organism: Aquabacterium sp. OR-4; assembly: GCF_025290835.2. Taxonomy (NCBI): domain Bacteria; kingdom Pseudomonadati; phylum Pseudomonadota; class Betaproteobacteria; order Burkholderiales; family Sphaerotilaceae; genus Pseudaquabacterium; species Pseudaquabacterium prasiolae. The sequence goes on from NZ_JAOCQD020000003.1 coordinate 659,351, forward strand.
CCTGGCCGCGGCCGATGCGCTGGCCGTGCAGGTGGCCATCGACGGCCAGCCGGCCTTCAGCGGCAGCACCGGTGAGCGCGTGCGCGGCATCGCGCGGCTGATCGCCGATGTCACCGAGTTCATGACGCTGGAGGCCGGCGATGTGCTGATGCTGGGCGTGGCCGCCCGCGCGCCACAGGCCCGCGTGGGCCAGGCCGTGGCCGTGGCCATCGCGGGCATCGGCACGCTGCAGCTTTCTCTGGTGGCCGAAGCGGCTGCCGCTGAGCGCATTGCATGAGCACCGTGCCGGTCAAGACCGCCCGGGTGGCCTACGCTGGCGCCATCCACAGCGCCCAGCCCCACCCGCAAGGCCTGCAGCTGGCCGACGGCCGCGTGCTGGCCGAGGGCGATGTGCAGTGGCTGCCGCCGTTCGAGGTGGGCACCATCCTCGCGCTGGGCCTGAACTATGCCGACCATGTGAAAGAGCTGAGCCAGGAGCTCACGCTGGGCGGCAAGGACGAACCGCTGGTGTTTCTCAAAGGCCCCGGCTCGCTGCTGGGCCACCGCGGCCACACCCGCCGCCCGGCCGACGCCGCCTTCATGCACTATGAATGCGAGCTGGCCGTGGTGATCGGCCGCCTGGCCAGGAACGTCAAGGTGGCCGATGCGCTGGCCCATGTGGCCGGCTACACCGTGTGCAACGACTACGCGGTGCGCGACTACCTTGAAAACTGGTACCGCCCCAACCTGCGCGTGAAAAACCGTGATGGCGGCACCGTGCTGGGCCCCTGGCTGATGGATGCCAGCGCCGTGCCCGACCCCCAGGCGCTGGCGCTGCGCACGCGTGTCAACGGCCAGATCACCCAGCAGGGCAGCACGGCCCACATGGTGCACAGCGTGGCCGAGCTGGTGGCCTACCTCAGCAGCTTCATGACCCTGCTGCCGGGCGATGTGATCCTGACCGGCACGCCCGAGGGCGTGGTGAACGTCAACGCCGGCGATGTGGTCGAGTGCGAGATCGACGGCATCGGCACGCTGACGAACACCCTGGTGCCCGACCGTGCTTTTGGCCGCTGAGCCTGGCCGCCCGCCACAGACATTTTCCGGAGCCCCCATGCGCATCCAGCACCTGATCGATGGCCGCAGCGTCGAGAGCGCCCGCTACTTCAACACCGTGAACCCCGCCACCCAAGAGGTGCTGGCCGAGGTGGCCGAGGGTGGCGCGGCCGAGGTGCATGCCGCGGTGGCCGCGGCCAAGGCGGCCTTTCCGGCCTGGGCCGGCCGCCCGGCACCTGAGCGCGCCGCGCTGATGCGCAAGCTGGGCGAGCTGATCACGCAACACGTGCCCGAGATCGCCCGCACCGAAACGCAGGACACCGGGCAGACCATCAGCCAGACGGCCCGGCAACTGGTGCCGCGCGCGGCCGACAACTTTCACTACTTTGCCGAGATGTGCACCCGGGTGGACGGCCACACCTACCCCACGCCCACGCACCTGAACTACACGCTGTTCCACCCGGTGGGCGTGTGCGCGCTGGTCAGCCCGTGGAACGTGCCCTTCATGACCGCCACCTGGAAAGTGGCGCCCTGCCTGGCCTTTGGCAACACCGCGGTGCTGAAGATGAGCGAGTTGAGCCCGCTGAGCGCCGCGCGCCTGGGCGAGCTGGCGCTGGAGGCCGGCATTCCCAAGGGCGTGCTGAACATCGTGCACGGCACCGGCCAGGCCACCGGCGAGCCGCTGGTGGCCCACCCCGATGTGCGCGCCATCAGCTTCACCGGCTCCACCGCCACGGGCGATCGCATCGTGCGTGCTGCAGGCCTGAAGAAGTTCAGCATGGAGCTGGGTGGCAAGAGCCCGTTCGTGGTGTTTGCCGATGCCGACCTGGCGCGCGCGCTGGATGCCGCCGTGTTCATGATCTTCAGCAACAACGGCGAGCGCTGCACGGCGGGCAGCCGCATCCTGGTGCAGCGCTCGATCTACCAAGACTTTGCGCAGAAGTTTGCCGAGCGCGCCAGGCGCATACCCGTGGGCGACCCGCTGGCCGACAGCACCCTCATCGGCCCGATGATCAGCCCCGCCCACCTGGCCAAGGTGCGCAGCTACATCGATCTCGGCCCCAGGGAAGGCGCCACGCTGCTGTGCGGCGGGCTGGATCGGCCCAGCCATGCGCCCGCGCTGCCGGCCGGCATGGACAAGGGCAACTTCGTCTGGCCCACGGTGTTTGCCGATGTCGACAACCGCATGCGCATCGCGCAGGAAGAGATCTTCGGCCCGGTGGCCTGCCTGATCCCGTTCGACGACGAAGCCGATGCCATCCGCATCGCCAATGACATCGCCTACGGCCTGTCGAGCTATGTGTTCACCGAGAACCTGGGCCGCGCCCACCGCGTGGCGGCCGCCATCGAGGCTGGCATGTGCTTCGTCAACAGCCAGAACGTGCGCGATCTGCGCCAGCCCTTTGGCGGCACCAAGGCCAGCGGCACCGGGCGCGAAGGCGGCACCTGGAGCTACGAGGTGTTTCTCGAGCCCAAGAACGTGGCGCTGAGCCTGGGTTCGCACCACATCCCGCACTGGGGCGTCTGATCATGGGCACGCTTGCACTCGCTGCCAAGATCACGCATGTGCCGTCGATGTACCTGAGCGAGCTGCCCGGCCCGCGCCAGGGCACGCGGCAGGACGCCATCGACGGCCACCGCGAGATCAGCCGCCGCTGCCGCGAGCTGGGCGTGGACACGCTGGTGGTGTTTGACACCCACTGGCTGGTCAATGCCAACTACCACCTCAACTGCGCGCCGCATTTCAAGGGCACCTACACCAGCAACGAGCTGCCGCACTTCATCGCCAACATGGCGTTTGAATCCCCCGGCAATGCCGAGCTGGGCCGCGTGATGGCCCAGGTGGCCACCGAGATGGGCGTGGAAACGCTGGCCCACCACGCCACCACGCTGGCGCCCGAGTACGGCACCCTGGTGCCGCTGCGCTACATGAACGCCGACCAGCACTTCAAGGTGATCAGCGTGTCGGCGCTGTGCATGTCGCACTACCTCCACGATTCGGCGCGCCTGGGCTGGGCGCTGCGCCGGGCGGTGGAAGAGCACTACAGCGGCAGCGTGGCGTTTCTGGCCAGCGGATCACTCAGCCACCGCTTTGCGCAGAACGGCCTGGCGCCCGAGTACGCGTTCAAGATCTGGAGCCCGTTTCTCGAGCAGCTGGACCGCCGCGTGCTGCAGATGTGGGGCCAGGCGCAGTGGGCCGACTTCTGCACCATGCTGCCAGAGTACGCGGCCAAGGGCCATGGCGAGGGCTTCATGCACGACACGGCCATGCTGCTGGGTGCCCTGGGCTGGAGCGCCTACGACGCGCCGGTGGAGATGATCACGCCCTACTTCGGCGCCTCGGGCACCGGGCAGCTCAACGCCATCTTTCCGGTCACGCCGCAGGATGGCCGGGCCATCCCCAAGCCGCAAGCCAGCGCCGCCGACGGCTACACCAGCATCGCCACGCGGCTTTGATCGGCGCCCACCACCATGCCCCACCTCGTCATCTGCTACACGCCCAACCTCGAGGCCGAGACCGACCTGTCGGCCCTGTGCCGAACCATGGCCGACGCCATGCTCACGGTGCGTGATGAAGCCGGCCAGCCCGTCTTTCCCACCGGCGGCACGCGCGTGCTGGCCTACCCGGCTGCGCACTTTGCGGTGGCCGATGGCTCGGGCGACTTCGCGTTCTGCTACTTCAACCTGCGCATGGGGCGCGGGCGCAGCGCGGCCACGCAACAGGCCGCCGGCCAGGCGCTCACCGAGGCCGCGCGCGCCCACTTGGCCCCGGTGCTGGCACGCCGCGCCGTGGGCCTGACGCTGCAGATCGACGAGGGCGCCGAGGTCTTCGACGGCAAGTTCGGCAACCTGCACGACGTGTTCGCCAAGAAGACCCCCTGAGAGCCGACACCATGCTCGACCCCAGCACCATCACCGCCCTCGCCCGCCAGCTCTACCAGGCGCGCAAGGCCCGCACCCCGGTGCGCCAATTCAGCCAGCAGTACCCGGCCATGAGCCTCGACGATGGTTATGCCATCCAGCGTGAATGGGTGAAGCTGGAGATCGCCGATGGCCGCAGCATCAAGGGCCGCAAGATCGGCCTGACCTCGCGCGCCATGCAGCAGGCCAGCCAGATCGACGAGCCCGACCACGCGCCGCTGATGGACGACATGTTCTTTGCCGCGGGTGGCGACATTCCCATCAGCCGCTTCATCGCGCCGCGTGTGGAGGTGGAGCTGGCCTTCATCCTGGGCAAGCCACTCGAAGGCCCGGCGGTAACGCTGTTCGATGTGCTGTCGGCCACCGAGTACGTGAGCCCGGCGGTGGAGATCATCGACGCGCGCATCGAGCAGTTCGACCGCGATACGAAGCAGATGCGCAAGGTGTTCGACACCATCAGCGACTTTGCCGCCAATGCCGGCATTGTGCTGGGTGGCCGCCCGGTGCGGCCGATGGATGTGGATCTGCGCTGGGTGGGCGCACTGCTGCACAAGAACGGCGTGGTCGAAGAAACCGGCCTGGCCGCCGGGGTGCTGAACCATCCGGCCAACGGCGTGGCCTGGCTGGCCAACAAGATCGCCCCGCACGGCGAGCGCCTGAACGCCGGTGACGTGGTGCTGGCCGGCAGCTTCACGCGGCCGGTGGCCGCGGTGGCCGGCGACAGCTTCCATGTCGACTACGGCCCGCTCGGCTCGATCTCCTTCCGCTTCAACTGACCCGCCCCCGAAGCGGCTGCGCCGCCCGCACCTCAAGGGGGCGCCGCCAGCGGCCCGGCAGAGCCGGTTCCGCGGCGACCGCTGGGTTCGACCGATGCACTGCGCCGACCGCGTTGGCCGGCCACCCAGGAAAGTGCCATGACTGCTTTTGTCCGCCCCGCCCGATACGCAGAAGCCGAATGGCAGGCCCGCGTGCAGCTCGCCGCCTGCTACCGCATGTTTGCCCGCCTGGGCTGGGCCGAGCTGATCTACAACCACCTGTCGCTGCGGGTGCCGGGCGAGCCGGATGCCTTCCTGATCAACCCCTTCGGCCTGCACTACAGCGAGGTGACCGCCAGCAACCTGGTGAAGGTGGATGTGCAGGGCCAGATCCTGGGCCACAGCGATTGGCCCATCAACCCGGCCGGCTTCACCTTCCACGGCGCCATCCACGAGCGCGTGCCCGATGCCCACTGCGTGATGCATGTGCACACCACACCCACCATGGCCGTGTGCTGCCTGGAAGAGGGCCTCTCCTGGAGCAACTTCTACGCCGCTCAGCTGTGGGGCCAGGTGGCGTACCACGACTTCGAGGGCATCACGGTGCACCTGGACGAAGGCGAGCGCATCCTGAAAAGCGCCGGCGGCAAGCGCGTGCTGCTGCTGCGCAACCACGGCCCGGTGGTGATGGGCGCCACGTTGGCGCAAACCTTCAATCTGATGTGGCTGGTGCAGCGCGCCTGCGAGGTGCAGCTGGCCACGATGAGCATGGGCCGCGCACGCCCCATCCCCGTGCCGGTGATGGAAACCTGCGTGCGCGACTCGCTGAACTTCAACCCCAAGTTCGGCGCCGGTGAGGACGTGTTCGCCGCGATGCAGCGGCTGGTCGACCGCGACGACCCCGGCTATCGGGCTTGAGCGCAGCCGCAGCCGCAGCCGCAGCCGCAGCCGCCGCTATGCTGCCGGCTCTTGAACAAGGAGCCTGCGAATGGATCTCGACCCGAAAGGCCTGGCCACCCGCCGTGCGGTGCTGGGCGATGCCTATGTGGATGGCGCGCTGGCCAAGGCCACGCCCTTCAGTGAACCGCTGCAGGAGCTGGTGACGCGCCATGCCTGGGGCAACACCTGGCAGCGTGAGGGCATCGACCTGCGCACGCGCAGCATCGTCACCGTGGCCATGCTGGTGGCGCTGGGCCGCATGCACGAGTTGAAGGTGCATGTGCGCGGCGCACTGAACAACGGCGTGACGAAGGCCGAGCTGCAGGAGATCTTTCTGCACGCCAGCGTGTACTGCGGCTTTCCGGCCGCGGTGGATGCCTTTCGCGCCGCGGCCGAGGTGATCGACGCGGCCTGACGCCGCGCCGGCACCGATCGGGCCAGCCACGAAAAAAAGGGCGCGCCGCGGCGCGCCCCTGTCAAAGCGCGGCCGGCAGCCTCAGCGAGCCAGAGCGCGTGTGGCCTTGAACGGCTGGCTGATGCCGTTGACCTCGATGAAGATGCCGGAGGCATTGGCATACAGCCGGCCCACGGCCACGCCGCCCGAGCTGAGCAGCACCTCGCCCGAGCCGCCGGCATAGCCACCCTGGGCGCTGAAGCTCACCTCGTAGAAGCCGCTGGCCAGGTAGTTGACGCCGGCCACCGCAAAGCGCAGATCGTTGTAGCTGAGGCGGGTGCGCGTGGGCAGGCTGCTGGTGCTGCTGGTCTCGCTGAGGGCGGCCACGCTGCCGCCGGCAAAGCTGGCGGTCAGGCCGCTCAGCTCGTTGCGCAGCGTGGCGCTGGTGGCCGGGGCGATGCTGACCGTCTGCGTGCTGTTGCCGCCATTGCTGCTGCCGCTCAGCGTGACCGTGGCCGAGCCGTTGGCGGTGATGTCGCGGGAAACGCTGCTGCCGCTGCGGTCGGTCAGGCGCATCGCCGTCACGGTGCCGGTGGCGGTGCCCACGGTGGGTTCCAGGCTGCTGAGGTTGTAGCTCACCGAGGCGCTGCCGTTGTACACGGTGCCGTCGGTCTCGCAGGCGCTGGCGGTGGCGGACAGCGTTCCGGTGGCGGGCACGGCGCTGCCGGCGGCCGGCAGTGCGCCACCGTTGAGCTGGCCGCTGATGCTGCCGGCCGAGCACACCGAGGCCGCGCTGACGAAGCTGGCGCTGCTGTCGCTGATGAACAGCAGCGGTGCGCTGGCCGCTTCGTAGAAGTCGAAGCTCAGGCTCAGCAGGCGCATCAGCTGCAGCTTGGCGTCGGTGTCCGAGACGCTCACGGTCAGCACCGCGTCGCGGCTGCTCACCGCGCCCTGGCTGTTGCTCACCAGCACGCTGTAGCGGGCGCCGCTGTCGGCCAGCGCCAGCGCGGGCGTGGTGTAGCTGGCCGCCGTGGCACCGGCGATGGCCGTGCCATTGCGCCGCCACTGGTAGCTGGGCGCCGGGTTGCCGCTGGCCACCACGCTGAAGACCACCGCATTGCCCGACTGGGCCGACAGGTCCAGCGGCTGCACGCTGATGCTGGGCGCCACGGCCACGGGCGCCGTCACGGTGAGCGGAACCGGTTCGCTGCTGACGCTGCCCGCGGCATTGCTCACGCGCACGGCGTAGCGCGCACCGTTGTCGGCCGCGGTGGTGGCCGGCGTGGTGTAGCTGGCCGCGGTGGCGCCGCTGATGTCGACCTCGTTGAGCAGCCATTGGTAGCTCAGCGGGCCGCTGCCGGTGGCCGTGACGCTGAAGCTGGCCGTGTTGCCTTGCGCCACGCTGGTGGCCACGGGCGGCACGGCGATGACCGGTGCCAGCGCGGCAGCCACGGTGAGCGTGGCTGCGGTGCTGGTGACCGTGCCGGCGGCATTGCCCACGCGCACCGTGTAGCTGCCGGCATCGGCCACGCTCAGGTTGTTGAGCACCAGCCATTCATAGGTGGCGCCGGCGATGTTCACGCCATTGCGCTGCCACTGGTAGCTCAGCGGCCGGGTGCCGCTGGCCACCACGCTGAAGTACACCGAGCCGCCGGCATCGCCCTGTGCATTGGCCGGCGGCTGCACCACCTGCGGCGCCACCGTGCTGCTGCCGATCACCAGGCAGTCGGGCAGCGTGATGTCCACCTGCGAGGGGCCCACCACCACCGTGTTGCTGCTGTTCACCAGATCAGCCCACAGGTAGGCGCGGCCACCCTTGCGCATGGCCACGCGGAACGTGCCGTCGGTCTTGCTCCAGCTGGTGGCGGTGCCCGAGTAGTCGATGCCGCTGGTGGTGACCAGCGCATCGGCCAGGCGCTTGCCGGCGGTATCGGCCACGCAGCCGTTCACGTAGATCGTGTCCTGCGGCATGTCGGCGTTCCAGTAGCTGAAGTGGCTGACCTGCCCTTCGTAGTACTGGTTGGGCGCGCTGCCGGCCAGCGTGGCCGTGCCTTCCTGCACCCAGCGGCCGGTGGTCTCGTCAAACCAGTACAGCGGAATGCTGGCCGGCGGCGTGGCCGAGCGCGTGGACAGCGGGATGCGGATGGTGGCCGTGCTGCCGGTCTTGAGGTTGAGCTTGTTGCCCGCCGCGTCGCGCAGGTTCACCTTGATGGCGCCGAAGCTCTCGATGCGCTGCGTGTCGCTGACTGTGTAGTCGCCCGGCATGGTGGCCGGGTCACGGGCCGGATCAAGCGCCGTGACGGTGGCTGTCACCGTGCCGCTCACCGCGGCGCCGGTGGCGGCGTTCACCAGGCTGGCGGCGGGCAGCTCTACCCTTGCGGCGCTGCCGGCCACGGCCAGCACCGCCGCATTGGCGGATTCGAAGCTTTGCGCCGTGGCCTCGCGCAGCAGGCGCGCATGGGCGGTCACGGTCTGGCCGGCCGTCACCACGGTGGGCACCAGCGCATCCACATGGCCGGCGGCGCTCACGCGCAGCACGGCGCGGGCGGCGGCCGGCACCTCGCTGAGCGTGTAGCTGCCATCGGCGGCACTGCGCGTGCTGCGCGTGCCCACCGACACCGTGGCCTCGGCCACCGGGGCCGAGTCGGCACTGGCCAGCACCTTGCCGCTGAGCGTGCCCAGCGAGGCCGGCGTGCCGGGTGTGGTGGGCTCGGCGGCATCGTCGCCGCCCGAGCAGGCGGCCAGCGCAAGCACCATCGGGGCCAGCAGCCCCTTGGCCCAGCGGCGCATCCAAGTCGACATCATCTGAAACATCTCCATGCAGGCGGCAGCCCGGCGTGGGGCGGCCGCAGTCCCTGGTCAGGTAAAGTGGTTTTTGCCGCGGCATGGCTGCGGCTTTCTGGGTGTGACGCATCTGACCGTGCGGCACTCTCCGTTTTCTCTCCATCCCGTTTCAAAACGTACCGCCGGCACCCGCATGGCCCTGGGCCTGCACCGGCGCCGCGTGCCTGACCGCCCCTTGCGCCTGCCCGTGCCGATGCGACTCGAGGTTTTTCTGCTCGGCCGCTTCGAGGTGCGGTGTGACGGTGTGGCCATCCAGGCCTGGCCGCGCGCCGCCGTGCGCCGCCTGCTCAAGCTGCTGGCCCTGGCACCGCAGCAGCGCCTGCCGCTGGCCAGCCTGGCTGAGACACTGTGGCCGCAAGACCATGGCGAGCGCGTGCGCCAGCGCCTGCACCACCTGGTGTACCTGCTGCGCGGCACGCTCGATCCGCAAGGCCAGTGGCCCGGCCTGCTGCGCAGCAGCGACGGCGTGCTGCAGCTGGCCACCGACGCGCTGTGGGTCGATGTGCCCGCCTTCGAGCGCGCCGCCGGCCAGGCGCTGCAGGCCCATGGCGGCATGGCCACCGACAACGCCGCGCCGCCGGCCACGGCCAACACACTGGCCGAGGCCCTGGCCTTGTACGCCGGCCCGCTGCTGCCCGACGAAATCGACGACCCGGCACTGCATGGCCAGCGCCAGCAGCTGGAGCGCCTGCAGGCCGAGCTGCTGCACGCCCAGGCCGCGCTGCAGGCCCGGCGCGGCCAGGCCGAGGCGGCCATGCTGAGCCTGCAGCGCCTGCTGCAGCGCCAGCCGGCCGACGAGCGTGCGCACCGGGCGCTGATCCGCCTGTATGCCCAGGCGCAGCGCCGCCACGATGCCGAGCGCCAGTACGCCGCCTGCCGCGCCGCGCTGGCCGATGAACTGGGCGTGCTGCCCGATGCCGAAACCCACCAGGCCTACCGCGAGGCGCTGCAGGCCGATGGCGGCGCTGCCGCCGGCAGCATCACCGGCGTGCTGGGCCAGCCGGTGGTGCTGGCCGGCGCGGTGGATGCGCTGCGCCTGCGGCCGCCGGCGCCGCTGGTGCCGCTGATCGACCGCGACGCGCTGGTGGCGCAGCTGGCCGCGCGCCTGGCCGATCCCAGCACCCGCCTGCTCACCCTGGTGGGCCCGGGCGGCATGGGCAAGACCCAGCTGGCGCTGCGCCTGGCGCACGAGCTGCAGGCGCGTTACCGCCACGGCGCGGCCTTTGTCTCTTTGGCCGAGGTGGATGGCGCGGCCGGCAGCGAAGGCGTGGCCGACCGCCTGCGCCGCAGCCTGCGCCTGGCCGAGCCGGCCGGCATCGACACGCTGCAGGCCCTGGCCGATGCGCTGCGCGAGCGCCACCTGCTGCTGCTGTGCGACAACTGCGAGCACCTCACAGCGCACCTGGGCCTGCTCACCGAGCTGCTGATGCACTGCCCGTTGCTCACCGTGCTGGCCACCAGCCGGCGGCGGCTGAACCTGCGCGCCGAGCAGCTGGTGGCGGTGCCGGCGCTCACGCCCACCGCCGACTCGGGCGTGCGCCTGTTTGCGCAGCGCGCGGCGGCCGCATCGCCCGGCTTCGCGCTGGACGCCGCCAACCACGACGATGTGCAGGCCATCGTGCAGCAGCTCGACGGCCTGCCGCTGGCCATCGAACTGGTGGCCGCGCGCGTGCCGCTGCTGCCACCGTCCGCGCTGCGACGCGCGCTCGAACAAAGCCCGGCACTGGTGGCCGGCGGCGGCCCCGACCGGCCCGAGCGCCACCGCTCGATGCAGGCCTCGCTGGCCTGGAGCCGCAGCCTGCTCACGCCGCTCGAGCGCGCGGTGCTCGACCGCAGCGCACTGTTCGTGGCGCCCTTCGAGCTGGCCGCGCTGACCGCGGTGTGCGGCGATCTCAGCGCCCAGGCCGGCATCAGCGCTGCCGCGCAAAGCCTGGCCGAGCTGGGCCTGCTGGCGCGCAGCCCGGTGGCAGCAGGCGCCGCGCCGCGCTGGCAGAGGCCCCAGGCTGATGGCCAGCACGCGGGCCAGGCCGAAGGCCTGCACGCTGGCCACGCCGAAGGCCTGCTGGATGGCCAGCCCGAACACCTGCGCCATGGCGAGGCGAGCGAGGCCCTGGCGGGCGATGCGCCTCAGGCCAGCGCAGGCCAGGCCTATGTGCAGTGGTTCGCCGGCCTGGCCGGGCGCCTGGCCGCCCAGTTGCAGGCGCCCGGTGCAGGCGCGGTGCAGGCCATGGCAGCGTTTGATGCCGACCACGAGCACTTCTTTGCCGCACTGGCGCTGGCCGGGCGCTGCGGCCTGGCCGACGCGCTGTGCCAGGCGGTGCAGGGCCTGGCGCCCTACTGGTCGCGCAGCGGCGCCTGGCACCGGGCCGACCCCTGGGTGCTGCAGGCCGAGGCCGCCTCACCCACCCTGCTGCCCGCCGCCCAGGCTGCGCTGGGCCTGGCCACCAGCGCCTACTGGCACGACTGCCGGCGTTTCGATCGCACCCGCGACGCCGCGCTGCGCGTGCTGGCCATCGGCCAGGCGCAGGGTGATGCCCGGCTGCAGGCGCAGGCCACCGTGCGCCTGGCCTCGGCGCTGTACCACCTGGGCGAGGCCGAAGCCGCCATCATGGTGCTGCAGCCGCTGTGCGATCCTCCGGCCGGTCTGGCGCCCGCCTTCGGTGGCAGTTCTGGCGCCGGTGCCGTTGCCGACATCGAACCGGATGCCGCCCTGCACCGCGCGGCGCTGAACAACCTGGGCAATGCGCGCCTGTGCCGCGGCGAGCTGGCGGCCGCCCATGCCGCCTGGCAGCGCTGCGACGCGCCCTTTGACGGCCACACCTCGGCCCGGCGCGTGCCCTACCTGCACAACCTGGCGCTGGTGGCCTTCTACGAGGGCCGCAGCGACGACGCGGCGGCCTTGTCGGCCCGGGCCGAGGCCTGCGAGCAGGCCGAAGCCCCGCGCCCGCAGCGCCTGGCCCTGCTGCGCCTGCGCCGCTGCTGGATGGCCTGCTGCCGCGGCGACGTGCCCGCGGCGGCCCAGGCCCTGGGCGATGCACGCCAGGCCGTGGCCATGGGCCAGCTGGCCGCCTGGCAGCCGGTGTGCGCCGCCCACGACGGCAAGCTGGCCCTGCTGGCCGGCCAGGCCGAGCGCGCCCAGGCGCTGCTGCAGCGCGCACTCGACCAGGGCCAGGCCCATGGCCACGACCAGGGCGACCCCTGGGACACGCTGGACAGCGAGCTGTGGCTGATCCACACCCGCCTGGCGCTGGCCGGCCGCGACAGCGCGCCGCCCGCGGTGGCGCAGGCGCTGCGCCGCCTGGCCGGGCGCTTCAGCCACAGCTGGCGGCTCGAGCATGCGCGCATCCTGGAAGCCGCTGCGGCCTGGCTGCTGCGTGCCGGCCAGGCCGCGGCCGCCGGCCAGGCCTGGCAAGGCGCCCAGGCCCTGCGGCGGCAGCTCGGCCTGCCGCGCTTTGCCGCCGAGCAGGCCGCCGCGCGACGCACCCAGGCCACGCTGCACAGCCGGTTGGGCCGAGGCTGGCGCGAGACCAGCCTGGCCATGGATGCGGCCACGGCGCCGCTGGTGTGGCTGCAGGCGCAGCTGGCTTGAGCGGTTGAGCGGTTGAGCGCGTGAGCGGCTGAGCCGTGCCGCGTGCGGCGGCTGGCCCAGCGCAGGCCGCGCCCTCAAAAGAAAGCGGGGCGTCCATGGGCATGGACACCCCGGCAAACCACGTGGCCAGGAGATGGAACGCGTGGACAGCAATGCCATCCTCGGGCGAGGACGCAGCTTCAATGTAAGGCGCCGACCGGCCCGCCACCAGAGGAAATGTTCCCGAGATGCGGCCTCAGCGCCCGATCACTGGCGGAACTTGCGCACCAGGTCTTCCACCCGCGGCCCGCCGGCCTGGGCCGAACCCGCCACCTTGATGATGCTGAGCGTGCGCTCGGAGCCCGACTCCAGCGTGGCCTGGTGCACCGCCTGCAGCAGCGGCCAGACCTTCTCGGGCGGGCCTTCCACCACGGTGCCCATGGCATGCACCTCGTAGCGCAGGCCCGAGGCCTGGATCACGGCAATGGCCGCGTCCACATGCTTGTAGCGCTGCTCGGCCGTGCCGGCCGGGCGCGGGATGACCTGGATCTCGGCGATCAGGTGCTGGCCCGTGCTGGCGGCCTGCGCAGCCGGGGCGGCCTGGGCCTTTGGGGCCGTTTGGGCCTTTGGGGCTGTTGGGGCTGTTGGGGCAGTTTGGGCCCCGGCCGTGCCGGCCGCCAGCAGTGCCAGCGCCACTAGAGAGCGTGGCAACAACGAGCGTGGCAACAACGAGCGTGGCAACAGCGAATGCGCCAGCAACGAGCGCGCCAACAAAGGGCCGCTTGAGAACGATGGATATGCCATGTGCAACTCATGCAGATGGCAGGTCGGCAAGCGCACGGGGTGTTGGCACCGGCCTGAGAAAGGAACGGCCGGCCCACCCCGAAACGTGCTTCCCTGCGCGAGGATTACCTCAATCAGGTTCAAAGGGACTCTCTCAGTCGGCGCGCACCACAGGCCCGCGCCAACACCCCCAGCGGATGGCCGCGTCTTCAGCCTGGCAGGCAGGCTGGCAACGTGGCCGCGGCGATTGTAGGTCGGCCTCGGGCGCCCGGCGCTGCACGCGCGGCTAGCAGATTCACCGGCAGGAATGCTTCCCGATCTGCGAGCACGCTCTCCCTAGCTGCAAGGCTGGCCCGCGCTGGCGTGCATCGCGCAAACTGCCTGATCCGTGCGATCAGGCAGGTGGTTGATGTATTGCTGGCTCGCAAAAGACGCGTCCATTTCTGGCGCCAATGCCCGGCTCTGCCGGGGCCCGGCGCCATGAGCGCGGCGCCGATCCGTGTTGGCCTGGTCGACGACCACGCGGTGGTGCGCTTCGGCTACCGCCGGCTGCTCGAGCTGGAAGGCCTGAGCGTCGCGCTGGAGGCCGGCGATGCCGAGTCGGCCTATGCCGCGCTGGGGCGGCATGCCCGGCTGCCGGTGGATGTGCTGATCGTCGATCTGGCGCTGCCAGGCCACAGCGGCCTGGCCTTGCTGCGGCGGGTGCGCGGCCGCTGGCCCGATGCGCGGGTGCTGATCTTCACCATGCACGACGATGCCGGCACCGTCACGCAATGCCTGCGCGCCGGTGCGGCGGGCTTTGTCACCAAGAGCAGCGATCCCGAGCTGCTGATCGACGCGGTGCGCCAGGTGGCACGTGGCCAGGTGGCCTTGTCGCCCGACATCGCGGCCTTGACCGACGGGGCGCGCACGGCGCCGCATGCCGGCCTGGGCACCCGCGAGTTCGATGTGCTCAATGCGCTGCTCGATGGCCATGGCGTCGAGGCCATCGCGCTGCGCCTGCGGCTGAGCCCCAAGACCGTGGCCAACTACCAGACCACCATTCGCCAGAAGCTGGGCGTGGTGTCGGCCATGGGCCTGCTGCAGTACGCCCGGCAGCACGGGCTGCGGCACTGACGGGCCGCCTCCCCCCTGACCCTCACTGACGGTCACTGACCCTCACTGCCCCAGCCTGGCACACACCAGGTTGTTCCTGTTCGCCCATCCCTCCCGGCAAGCCAAGGCAAACCCGCACGCGTTTCGGGAGTGATTCCCTTGAGTGCGCGACGCGGCTTTCTTACCGTCGGGTGCAGCACCGGCCGATGGCCCGTGCCACATGCCGCAGCGGCCGCAGCAGCGCCACGCTGCGGCGCATCCAGGGGACGGGAGGACATCGTTGTTGCAGCGCCGCCATGCCATCGAAACCGCATGCCAATTGGCCTGGGGCCCGCGCCCTGCCGGCCGCCTGGCCGCATGGGGCCTGGCCACGGCCTGCGCCGCTGCCCTGGCGCAGCAGGCGCCGTCGTCAGCACCGGGCACGGCGCTGGATCGCGCGGCCACGCCGCCCGGCGCGCCTGCCTCGGGCCCGGCCGTGCCACGCGTGGTGGTGCAGGGCCGGCGGCCGATCGATGCCGGCCCGATGCCGGGCCTGGACCTCAGCCGCGACCAGGTGCCCGCCAACCTGCAGAGCGCGGGCAAGAAGGAGATCAAGGCCTCGCGGGCCCTGAACCTGGGCGACTACATGAACACGCAGTTGCAGGGCGTGAGCATCAACGACTACGCCGGCAACCCGTTCCAGATCGACGTCAACTACCGCGGCTTCACCGCCAGCCCGCAGATCGGCACGCCGCAGGGCTTGTCGGTGTTCTTCGACGGCATCCGCGTCAACGAGCCCTTCGGGGATGTCGTCAACTGGGACCTGATCCCGCTCAATGCCATCGACCGCTTCGATCTGTTTCCCGGCTCGAACCCGCTGTTCGGGCTGAACACGCTGGGCGGCGGCATCTCGGTGCGCAGCAAGAACGGCTTCTCGTCGGCCGGGTTCGATGGCCAGGTCTTGCTGGGCGCCTGGGGGCGCCGCCAGCTGCAGTTGTCGGGTGGTGGCCACGATGGCACGCTGGCGGGGTTCTTCGCGCTGACGCGCTTCGAGGAGAAGGGCTGGCGCGACCAGTCGCCCTCGCGCGTGAACCAGCTGTTCGGCCGTGCCGACTGGCGCGGCGAGCGCGCCTCGGCCTATGCCAGCCTGCTGTATGGCGACAACCGCCTGGTGGGCAACGGGCTGATTCCGATCGAGCTGTACCGGCAGCGGCCCGAGGCGGTGTTCACCTCGCCCGACGAAGCCCGCAACCGCCTGGTGCAGGTGTCGCTCGGCGGCCAGTACGACCTTGCCGAGCGCGTCAACCTCACCGGTCAGGTGTACCACCGCGCCAGCCGTCGCCGCGGCCTCAATGGCGACATCTACGCCGGCTTCGACGACTTTGGCGACCGCGACATCAGCGCCGATGGCACGGCGCGCAACGGCGCCACGCGCGGCGGCGGCTTCACCGGCCCGGGCGTGGTGGCCGGCACGCCCATCGGCCAGATCACCCGCACCGATCTCGACCAGCGCAGCGACGGTGGCGCGCTGCAGCTCAACTGGAACCTGCCGCGCCATGCCTTCATGCTGGGGCTGTCGATCGACCGCAACCGCACCGGCTACGACATGGCCCAGCGCCTGGGCCTGATCGATGCGTCGCACCAGGTGGATCTGGACGTGGCCGGCATCGACCCCGACTACTACGCTGCCGAGTTCGACGTGCCCGGCAACAACTTCAGCGGCAGCTCCACCACCCGCAGCCTGTACCTGCAGGAGACCTGGACGCCGACCGCCGCGTTCACGCTCACGGCGTCCGCCCGCTACAACCACACCCGGGTCAGCAGCGAGCTGCTCACCCGCAGCACCGCCGGTCAGGTGGCGCTGCACGAGCTGCGCGAGTTCAGGGCCTCGGATTTCACCGACGGGCAGGTGTTTCGCCGCAGCCGCTCGCACGAGTCGTTCGGCTACCGCTCGTTCAACCCCTCGCTGGGCCTGAACTGGCGGCCCGGCGCCGACATCAATGTGTTTGGCAACCTCAGCCGCGGCGCGCGCACACCCTCGGTGGTGGAGCTGGGCTGTGCCTTCGATCCCACCCCGGTGGAGCGGGTGCCGGGCTCGCCCGCGCTGGGCACCGCGCCACGCAGCCTCACCGGGCCGGGCTGCAACCTGCCCACCAGCCTGTCGTCCGATCCCTACCTGCCGCAGATCCGGGCCAGCTCGGGCGAGATCGGCGTGCGCCAGCGCCTGTCGGCCGGCTGGGACTGGAACATCGGCCTTTTTCGCACCGACCTGCGCAACGACATCTACTTCGTGGGGGTGGGCGACGGCCGCAGCTACTTTGACACCATCGGCAAGACCCGCCGCCAGGGTCTGGAGCTGGGCCTGAACGGCCGCCTCGGGCCGCTGGACATGACGCTGAGCTATTCGTTCACCGACGCGACATTCCAGTCGCGGTTCTACACCCTGAGCCCGCACAACAGCACGGCCGACTTCAACCAGAACTCGGGCTATGTGGGTGATGCGCAGGTGATCGGGCAAGACGTTCTGCCCACGCCGAATGCCGCGCTGAACCGGGGTTATGGCACCTACCGCATGATCCGCATCGACCCCGGTGCACGCATGCCGGGCATTCCGGCGCATGCGCTGAACCTGCGGCTCACGCACCGGCTGACGCCCAGCTGGAAGCTGGGCCTGGGCATGGTGGCGCGATCGCTGGCCTACATGCGCGGCAACGAGAACAACCTGCACCAGCCCGCCGGCAGCGACCAGGAGGTGGGGCGCTACTACTGCAGCCAGGCCGGCGGCTGCGACTTCAGCGGCTTCAGCCAGCTGCCGGTGCGCACCGGGCGGCCCTTTGCCAGCTCGGGCCGGGTGCCGGGCTATGCCGTGTTCAACCTCGATACCAGCGTTGAGCTGGGCGGCGGCCTGAGCGCCTTTGCGCAGGTGAGCAACCTGTTCAACCGCCAGTACTTCAGCGCCGGCCGGCTGGGGGTGAACCCGTTTGCGCCCAGCGTCAACGGCGCCATCGGGCCCAGCGGCTGGAACTACAACTCGAGCGAGTGGCAGAACACCTCGCTGGTGGCCCCGGGCGCGCCGCGTGCCCTGTTTGTCGGCCTGAGCTGGGAGCTCGGGGCCGGGCCCTGAGGCGGCGCGCCGTGCCACCTTGTCAACACCGGCCGCGCCGCGGCCGCCATCCCGAAGGAACGCGCATGAACCATTCGATCCGTTGCGTGGCCGCACAGCTGCTGTCGGCGCTGTGCCTGGCCGGGGCCGGGGCCGCGGCGCAGGCCGCCACGCCGGGCTTCGTCAGCCTCAGTGCCGACGGCGAGAAGGTGCTCACCCGCTGCAACCCGCGGCACCTGGCCGCACAGAACCGCTGCCGGGTCAGCAGCCTGCCGGGTGAAGCCGGCTACACGCTGGTGGCCTCGCGCAGCGCCGACATCGTGAAGAACGACGTGGTCATCGGCAAGCTGTTCGACCGGGTGTGGAAGCGCGCCGATGGCATGCACATCTTCGGTGCCCAGCTGCAGCTCAATGCCAATGCCTATGACCTGAACGGCCTGTCCTTCAATGCCAACGACCTGTTCCGCCAGGTGCTCGAGGCCCAGCCCGTGGCGGTGGCCTACCTGCAGGGCACGGCCAAG
This sequence comes from Aquabacterium sp. OR-4, assembly GCF_025290835.2. Lineage (NCBI taxonomy): Bacteria > Pseudomonadati > Pseudomonadota > Betaproteobacteria > Burkholderiales > Sphaerotilaceae > Pseudaquabacterium > Pseudaquabacterium prasiolae. Next base: position 677,289 of record NZ_JAOCQD020000003.1, read on the forward strand.
AAGGCCTTGAAGAAGGCCGGGCGCACGCTGCAAGGCCTGCACGAGGTGCCGCCGCCCGACGAAGACGCCGAGGGCCTGGCCAGCGTGGACGCCGCCGCCGATGCGGTGAACGAGCCGATCGACTTTGTCGGCCCGGCCCAGCCCGAGCGCCACAACGGCTGGGTCGACTTTCGCATCGATGCCAATGCCGCCGAGACCAGCGGCCCGAGCAGCGCGCACTCGCCCTGGCTGCTGGTGAAGACCCGCGCGCCGGCCGGCTTCTCGGTGCAGCCCTTCGCGATCCGCCTGCTGAGCTCCGACTTCCCCGATTCGTCGCAGTTCACCGAGATCTTCCTGTCGGGCTACCAGCCTCACTGAAGCGGCCACCGCGCCACCCCCCCCTCACCTGGAGACCCGCATGAACACCCGTCGCAGCTTGTCGATTCTTGCCGCCGGCCTGGCCGCGGCGGGCTTGCAGGCGCCCGCCCTGGGCGGCTTTGTCACCGTGCCGGTGCAGCCCGCCGGCAGCCAGGCGCTGCTGCCGATCAACCCGAAGATCAACCTCGACACGCCCACTGAAACCCAGAACCGCGCCAACACGCTGGGCACCGTCACCGGCGCCAACATCGGCGCGGCGCTGCCGGCCGGCACCATCCTGAAGGCCTCGCGCACGGCGCCCATCGTGGTCAACGGCGTGACCGTGGGCACGCTGCACGACCGGGTGTGGTGCCTGGGCAGCGGCAGCACCTGCAACGCCACCAACACCTACACCCTGGGCCTGCGGGTGCAGCTCAACACCAATGTCTGGAACCCCAGCGGCCAGAGCTTCGAGGTCAACGACCTGTTTCGCGCCATCCGCGCCAGCGTGGCGGCCGAAGTGGCCTACTACCGCGGCGTGGTGAACCCGCTGCCCACCTCGGCACCGGCGATTCCGCCCTTTCCCGCCACCACGCCCAGCCCCGGCAGCGACCCGAACACGGCCTCGGCGTACAAGGATCTGGAGGTGGTGGGCCGCACCCTGCAAGGCCTGTTCGAGCCCTCGGGCTCGGCCCAGTACGCGGCCAAGACCACCAACAACGCCTGGATCAACTTTCGCGCCGACGTCAACAAGGCCGACCCCGACATCAACCCGCCCTGGTCGTACAACAGCGAATGGTCGCCCTGGCTGCTGGTGCGCCAGGTCTGCCCGAGCGGCTACAACGCCACGCCGCAGGCCCTGAAGGCCAGGCTCTGGCAGGGCGGCGAAGAAGGCCAGACGCCGCAGGCGATCCTGACCTCGGCCTACGTCTGCAACTGAGTCCGGCGCCATCGCCGTGCCCAAGCCGCCGGTTCCCCCGATGCCCACCCTCGCCTCGCCGCGGCCCGCCAGCCTGCGGGCGTGGCTGGCGCCCCTGGCCGTGGCGGCGCTGGCGGTGGCCTGCGCCTGGGCATTGCTGCGCCCGGGCGTGAACGATGGCCTGGCGCCAGCGCCTGCCAGCGCAGCGCCGCGGCCGCCTGGCCCAGGCGCGGTGGTGGCGGCCGCCTTGCCGGCGCCACCGGCGCTGGCGGTGGCCGTGCCCGCCGCCGCCGCAGCGGCCGATGCCTGCCCGCTGCAATCAATGCAGCTCAGCTTCGGCCAGCAGGCCGGCCGCCGCGTGTGCATGGGCAGCACCGTGCTGCAGCAAAGCGGCAGCGTGCGGTCGTACCTGGTGCAGGCTGGCGACGCCGAGGGCTGGCGCCTGCGCATCGATCTGGTCGAGCGCCGGGTGCATGCGGTGAGCCTGAGCGCCCGTGATGGCCGCGCCTACGGCTGCGCGGCGCCCGATTGCCCGGGCGGCGTGGTGGTGTCGCAGGCGGCGGGCGGGGCGGGCCAGCTCACGCTGCGCCAGTGGCCGCTGGCGCCTGCCGCCACGGCGCGTGCCCCGGTCGATGGCGCAGCGCCGGCCGTGCAGCTGGACGCCAGCCTGCGCCTGCCCTCGGACGAGCAGGTGCCCGGCCTGGCCTGCACCGGCCCCAGCCTGAGCCTGCGCAGTGCCGACGGTGCCGTGCGCCGCTTCTGCGGGCAGGGCGGCGCCGGGGTCGAGATCACCGACCAGGGCCTGCGGCAGTACCGCTTTCACGACCACGAGGGCCGCACGCTGATGGTGGCGGTGAACGCCGATCAGCGCGTGGTGGCGGTGGCGTGGCAGGGCCTGGCCTGCCAGGGCAATGCCTGCAGCGGGGCCAGCACCGCCGCGGCCGAAGCCGGCAATGACCTGGCCGAACGCAGCTTCTTTTTTGGCCGCACGGCGCTGTTCGACACCCAGGCGCCACGCCAGGCCGGCACGGCCGCAGTGCCGGCGCTGATCGTCGACGGCACGCTGGTGATGCCGGCCCAGTAGCTCGCCCCGGTGCGCGCCCAGCCGTTTGCCCAGCCCTTTGTCCAGCCCTCTGTCCAGGCACTTGCACCGCAACCAGCCCCGTCCCCCGCCCAAGCGCCGGATGCCCCGTCAATCCACCCGCCACCGATGAACACGCCGTTTTCCACCCTGCCCTTGGCCCGCTGCACCGGCGCCACCGCCCGGCCTTGGCGCCAACGCCTGGCTGCCGCCCTGCCGGGCCGGCCCACGGGCCCTGTGATGCGCTCTTTCGCCGGCGTGGCCACGGGGCTGCTGCTGGCCCTGCTGCAAGCCTGCGGCGGTGCCGCGGGCGATGCCGAGTCGCCTGCGGCCGAGGCCCGCCTGCCCGAGCTGAGTGGCCGGGTCAGCAATGGCGCCACGGCCACCCAGGTGGCCACGCTGCAGATCACCGTGAAGGGCCAGGTGGGCACGGCGCGCACCGCCGAAGGCCGCTCGGCCGCGGTGGCCGGGGGCGACTACCTGGCCAGCCTGGACCAGCTCAGCGGCCCCTACCTGCTGAGCGACAGCGCGCTCTCGCCCTCGTCGCTGAGCCTGTACTCGGTGGCCACCCGGGCCGGCACGGCCAACCTGACGCCGCTGAGCACGCTGCTGGTGGCCGAACTGCTGGGCACCGAACCCGGGCCCTACTTCGAGGCGCTGGGCACGCGCGGCGGCTTCACGGCGGCCGACGATGCCGCGGTGGCTGCCGCCGAGCAGCGCGTGCGCCGCTACCTGAAGCGCGAGTTCGGCTTCGAGATACCTGCCAGCGTGAGCGGCTTTGCCAGCACGCCGTTCGCGCGCACCGTGGGCGACCCGATGTACGACACGCTCACCGCCCTGGTGGCGCGGGTGGGCAGCGGCGGCGACATCGGCGCCGTGGTGGCCGCACTCGGGCAGGAATCGGGGCGCTGCAAGCTCGAGCGGGTGGATGTGGTGGCGGCCGCCGGCAGCGACGACCTGTGCCCGTTCTCCAAGACCAACGAGGCCGATGCCGACGATGCCGGCGTGCGCGTGCTGCGCTTCGTGAGCCGGCGCGGCGATGTGCTGAGCGTGCGCCTGCGCGGCACCGTGGTGCTGCAGGTGCAGCGCGTTACTGCCGAAGGCGTCAGCAGCGCCTGCGAGGGCGCCGCCTGCACCGGCGTCAGCGTGGGCACGCCCGCGGGCGATCAAACCCAGACCATCGCCCTGGCCGCCACGCCCTTGCTGGGCAGCGGCGGCAGCCAGGCGCTCACCGGCACGCTGCGCACCAGCGCACCGGGCATCTCGCTGCCCGGGCTGCCCTGCACCAGCAACCGCTTCTACCTGATCCACACCGCCGCCGGCAGCGCCGAGGGCTACTGTGCCAGTGGCGACGACTTCGGCCTGGGCACCGCCGGGCAAAGCCAGCCAAGCGGCGAGACACGGCGCAACTACACCTTCAGCGACGGCATGGGCGGCCCGTCTCTCGAGGTGGTCACCCAGGGCAGCACGGTGCTGCGGGCGCTGGTGTACACGGTGTATGCCAATTCGGGCAGCGTGGCGCGCTACCAATGCCGGGGCGATTGCACGGGTGTGTCGCTGGGCGCCACCCGCGTTGACCAAAGCCTCGGTGTGCCGGTGCTGCTGCAGCCGGTGCGCTTTGACCGTGCGGTGCTGGCGGCGGTGCTGCCGGACGGCAGCTTGTCGAGCACCGATTCGGTGACGGTCGAGGCCACCCTGACCAGCTTCTATGTCAACGACCCGGCCACACCGGTGCCACAGCCGGTGGCCTGCGCGCCCGGCGCGGCGCTGGTGCTGGCCCTGCCCAGTGACCAGGGCCAGCCGGTGCCGGTGTGCGAGCCTGCCGACACCCAGGGCTTCACGCTGCGCTACGCCACGCTGGATGCCGACGGCAACACCAGCTACCTGGCCAACAGCCTGCTGAGCGATGGCTTCGGCGGCTACGCGATGGGCAACGGCATCGCGGTCACGCTCAGCCCCACCGGGGCGCTGCTGTCGGTGAGCTTCGAGCCCAGCCAGGGGCCACGCTACCAATGCCTGGGCGCCGCCTGCGCCGGGGTCAGCCTGGGCAGCCCCGACGGGCTGGGCGAGCGCAGCATCGGCTTCAACGCCACCGTGCTGCAGGAAGTGGGCAGCGCCGGCCTGCCCGCCGACCGGCGCGCCACGCTCAACGGCAGCATGATCGCGACGCCGCCGTCCTGAGCCGGGCGCCGGGGGCTACGCCGCCGGCCGCAACACCATCTTCAAGGCCCCGTCCTCGCGCCGGTCAAACAGCTCGTAGGCCCGGGCGCCTTCGCTGAGCGCCAGGCGGTGGCTGATGAAGCGCTCGGGCTTCAGGCGCCCGGCCTGCAGCAGCGGCACCAGGGCCGGCCATTCCTCGGGCACCGAGCAGGTGCCGATGCGCAGGGTGAGGCCCATGTTGAAGGCGCGCCACATCGGAAAGTTCACCATCTTGTCCTGCGCCACGCCGATCACGCTGACCGTGGCGCGGCGCCCGGCCAGGCGCAGCGCCAGACTGATGGTGGCCTCATGGCCCACGGCCTCCAGCACGCAGTCGGCCATGCAGCCTTGCGTGGCCTCGGCCAGCTGCGCGGCCAGGGTCTTGGGGTCGTCGGCGTCCAGCACGGTGGCGCCCAGGCTGGCGGCCAGCGCGCGGCGCTCGGGCACGCGGTCGATGGCAAACACGCGGCTGGCGCCCATCACGAAGGCCGATTCCACGCCCATCAGGCCGATGGGCCCCAGGCCCACCACGGCCACGGTGCTGCCGGGGCCGATGTCGGCATTGCGCGCGCCGAACCAGGCGGTGGCCTGGGCGTCGGTGAGCATCAGCGCCTGCTCGTCGCTCAGGCCTTCGGGGATGGCCCGGGCGTTGAAATCGGCCGCTGGCACGCGCAGGTACTCGGCCTGGCTGCCCTGCAGCTTGGTGCTCAGGCCGTAGCAGCTGCCGGAGTTGGTGACGCAGCGGTTTACCACGCCGGCCAGGCAGGCCGGGCACTGGCCGCAGCCCACAGCGGCCGACACCATCACGCGCTGGCCCACCTTGAGCTGGCGCACGCCGCGGCCGGCCTCCACCACCTCGCCCACGGCCTCATGGCCCACGCAGAAGCCGATGTCTTCCGAGAAACCATGGCCGAGGTAGATGTGCAGGTCGCTGCCGCAGATGGCGCGAACTGCGGCGCGGCAGTTGCGCTTCGGCGAGATTCAGCTAGCCTAATCGTCCAGTAGACCATTATCCCTAAGACTTCTAGCCACCCTAGCAAAGGACGCAGCAGAAGATTGCCGCGTACTACTCCAATCGAAGTACGGTTTAGCCTCCATGGTACTCCATGTCATGTCGAGATAGTCTAAAAATGCCCTCGCCCTATGGTATCTAGCAAGCAATCTATTGTCATTTACGTCTGAAAGCAACTTCGTACGAATATTTTCATCGAGAATATTCGTATCAAAGGCCATAGCCTCTAGAAATGAAAACTCGGCCGCCCACCTCTTATAGTGATACGCACCAACCGAGGTAACGCGGAATGCTTCCGGAAGTCCTCGCTCCCTTAATTCCTCACCCGTATCAAGAAGCCGTCTTTCAGTAGTCTCCACCAACTTTCGACGCGTCAGTTTCTGTAGATGTGCCGCAGTCTGATCAACAGTAAATCCGCTCTTCTGCATTTCGCCCAAAATTGCGGACGCGGAAATAAACCCGTCAGTTTGCGCCGTCTGCGCTCCGTCCCATGACAGGTAACCGATAATCATGAGCGAAAGAAAATGCTCCTTCTGGTCCCGATACACTAGCGAGAATACATTGGTTGCAGCAGAAGACTCCTCTTGAAAATGAGAATACTCCGACAGCAGCGCGGCTTTTGAAAACTCGTGCAATGGAACATCATAGTAACCTTGCTCGGTGATAATCTGAACAATCCGCTCCGATTCAACATTTGGACTACCCAAGTACTTTGAAACCAGTTCAATCGCCAATCGGACGTTGCCGCCACTTACATTTACGATGAATTCATTTAAATCCCGATTTCTTGCCAAGGATCGCAACAAAGCTCCAATCAGCTTGGCAAGGCTATCAACATGTAGCGTGACCCCGCCAACACGCTGCACGGGAATTTCACCTTCAGCCATCCGAAGCGCAAACTCAAGCCGCTTCTGAATTGCCTCTTCAAGCTTTGGGGGTGGGATAACAAATATCTTAGTGGGATAAGCCGAGAGGGTACCACTGCGCTTTGAGGCATGAAAGGTCTGCGGCCGCAGCGCTATGAAAACCAATGCCGCCCAGCTATCCGCAATTTCCTGAGCGATCAGAAATGCCTCCTGCTGAACCTCAAAGCTACGCTGGTCAGCATTATCAATGATGATAATTGATTGACACTTCTTCATCTGAGCAGCGTACGCGAGCGCGAGCCGTAGATGGGTCTCCCGCTTGTCAGCCAACTTTCGCATCAAGTCGATTCGTTGCTGTAAAAACTTTGGAGGATCAACCTCCTTCAACTCGGAGTTAAACCCTTCGTCGTAATCTCGCAACTCGCGCTTATATATGTCCTCCATCAACGGCTTACCTGTCAGGTTAATGCCAAATTGATCCCTGAGGGTGGCCTCCACCTGATCAAGCAAAGCATCTTTTGGCGTAGCACTCAAAGTTGCCCGGTTGCCTAAGTCAAAATATATTGAAATGGATTTTGAAAAGGCATCCTTTCCAGTAACCTGCATGAGGTGTTTTAAAAAAGTTGTCTTACCTACACCAACGTCGCCAACCAATACAACTGGCCTTTTAGCCAGCGCTTCTTGAAGAACCTGCTGAGTGAACGGCTCCGATCGCGTCGCGCCTCTCTTAGGATTAACCAGTTCTACTCGACTGCCGGGCTCACCCGAAGTAAAAAGAGCCGCGTAACGAGCGGCGATGAGATTCTTCCCAACTAGCGAGTATTGTGTGAGGGGGCCACTTTCACAATAACAACTCTCAAGAAAGTTCCGCTCCTGGTCAGTAACCCTGCCCAAATCCTCAATGACAAGAGCCGCCGCATTCTTGACCGACTCCTGAAACGCGCTGCTGTATTTGTGCTCGAAATAATTCAGGCATGTGGCGGAAATTTTCGGCGGAAGCGAAGCTGGAATCGCCCCTGTCAGCCTGTCAACTAGTCGCTTGTCTTCAACACCTTCCCTGCTTAGGACCTCGTAGATTAAATCAAACCCTCGCACAATCTCATCATAACCATCGAATACCAAAGCATCCCCCTGCAAAGGGGACTTGCCATCAAGGTTTGTAGCGAGGAAAGCGATCAACTGCGGCCCATTCGCGACAGCCACCGGACCAACTCCACGACTGGCACCATAAAGCTGTGCCTGCCGGACGGCCGCTGCCACGTCTGGATCAAAACTCATCAAGGAATTTAGAGTTACCCTTATCTTATTCTTCCTTGGCGGAATTCGGAAAGGAACCTTGGCATGCTTGGCTTCGACAATCAGTGACCGAGGTTGTCCGCATTCATAATCAGTCCTAGCTTCGTTCTCATAAACCTCTACTTTAATTTCCGAGCGAGGCCAATTTAGACACTCCTCCAAAAGCTTGTCGATGAATGAGAATCGTGTCTGAGCTTCGTTACTTAGCTCACCCAGAGGGGAAAACTCTTGGATGAGCTTTTGGAGATTGCTTCGGGCGACTGAATATTCAATTGTCATGCTTCTTGGCCAACTGTCCTCAGCGCAGATGATCGCAGAGGCCACATCAAACCGACAAGCAGAACGACTGCGTGCGACGCCAATCCACCACTCTTAAAACGTTCTTGCTGAGGCGCGCGCATTTCCATGCCAATTGATGCATGTAGCGACTCACAACGAATAGCTCCTCATGGACCAAGCAAGAGTGCGAGACATTGCCTTGCCATGGCGGCCCGTCACTTCCCCGGCTTCAACACCATCTTCAACGCCCCGTCTTCGCGCTTGTCGAACAGCTCATACGCTCTAGCACCTTCGCTGAGCGACAGGCGATGGCTGATGAAGCGCTCAGGGTGCAGACGGCCGCTTTGCACCAGCGGCACCAGGGCCGGCCATTCCTCGGGCACCGAGCAGGTGCCGATGCGCAGGGTGAGGCCCATGTTGAAGGCGCGCCACATCGGAAAGTTCACCATCTTGTCCTGCGCCACGCCGATCACGCTGACCGTGGCGCGGCGCCCGGCCAGGCGCAGCGCCAGACTGATGGTGGCCTCATGGCCCACGGCCTCCAGCACGCAGTCGGCCATGCAGCCTTGCGTGGCCTCGGCCAGCTGCGCGGCCAGGGTCTTGGGGTCGTCGGCGTCCAGCACGGTGGCGCCCAGGCTGGCGGCCAGCGCGCGGCGCTCGGGCACGCGGTCGATGGCAAACACGCGGCTGGCGCCCATCACGAAGGCCGATTCCACGCCCATCAGGCCGATGGGCCCCAGGCCCACCACGGCCACGGTGCTGCCGGGGCCAATGTCGCCATTGCGCGCGCCGAACCAGGCGGTGGCCTGGGCGTCGGTGAGCATCAGCGCCTGCTCGTCGCTCAGGCCTTCGGGGATGGCTCTTGCGTTGAAATCGGCCGCGGGCACGCGCAGGTATTCGGCCTGGCTGCCCTGCAGCTTGGCGCTCAGGCCGTAGCAGCTGCCCGAGCCGGTGACGCAGCGGTTCACCACGCCGGCCAGGCAGGCCGGGCACTGGCCGCAGCCCACGGCAGCCGACACCATCACGCGCTGGCCCGGCTTGAGCTGGCGCACGCCGCGGCCGGCCTCCACCACCCCGCCCACGGCCTCATGGCCGACGCAAAAGCCGGTGTCTTGCGAGAAGCCGTGGCCGTGGTAGATGTGCAGGTCGCTGCCGCAGATGGCGCAGGCGGTGACCCGGACGATGGCGTCGCGCTCGTCCTCGATCTTCGGGTCGATCAAGTAGGTGAACCGGATGTCGCGGGTGCCGAAGTAGGCCAGGGCTTTCATGCTGGGTCGGTCTTTTCGGGTGTTAGGCAGGATTCGACTGCGACGGCCGAACCACGCTGGCGCCCGTGGTGCCAGGCGGGTGCGCCGGCTGCTCGCCCGAGGCATCGGCCGGCGACATGCCCTGCGCTGCCATGGCCGACAACTCCTTGATCTTCTGCCGGCCCAGCTGGTTCATGTGCACGGCATCGGGCCCGTCGGCAATGCGCACAAAGCGGTTGATGGCCCAGAAGTAGGCCAGCTCGGTGTCGTCGCTCACGCCCATGCCGCCGTGCGCCTGGATGGCGCGGTCGATCACCTGCGTGGCCATGCTGGGCGCCACCACCTTGATCGCGGCGATCAGGTCCTTGGCCACCTTGTTGCCATGCTTGTCCATCACGTCGGCGGCCTTCAGCGTGAGCAGGCGCGCCTGCTCGATCTCGCAAAAGCTCAGCGCCACGTCCTGCCGGATGGCGCTTTGCTCGCTGAGCTTGCGGCCGAAGGTGCTGCGCGCCTCCACGCGGCGGCACATGGTCTCGAGCGCGCGCTGGGCCTGGCCGATCGAGCGCATGCAGTGGTGGATGCGGCCCGGCCCCAGCCGGCCCTGCGCGATCTCGAAGCCCTTGCCGGGGCCCAGGATCAGGTTGGCCCTGGGCACGCGCACGTTGTCGAAGCGCAGCTCGGCCTCGCCGCCCGGCGAGTGCAGGCGGCCAAACACCTTCTGGTTGCGCACGATGGCGAGGCCCGGCGTGCCGCGCGGCACGATCACGGTGCTGTGCTGGCCGTAGCGGCCGCCGGCCTCGCCGATGGCGGCATCCTTGCCCATCACCAGCAGCAGGGTGCAGCGCTCGTCCATGATGCCGCTGATCCACCACTTGCGGCCGTTGAGCACCAGCGTGTCGCCGTCGTGCTCGATGCGCAGCGCCACGTTGGTGGCGTCAGATGACGCCACCTGCGGCTCGGTCATCACATAGGCCGAGCGGATGGCACCGTCCAGCAGCGGCTGCAGCCACTGCGCCTGTTGCGCCGGTGTGCCGTAGCGGGCCAGCACCTCCATGTTGCCGGTGTCGGGCGCCGAGCAGTTGAACACCTCGCTGCTCCAGGGCACGCGGCCCATCACCTCGGCCAGCGGCGCGTATTCCAGGTTGCTGAGGCCCGGGCTGATGTCGCCATAGTCGTGCGGCAGAAACAGGTTCCACAGGCCTTGCGCGCGCGCCAGCTTCTTGAGCGGCTCGATGCCGGGCCAGGGCTGCCAGAGCCTGCTCGGGTCGTTCACCCAGTCTTCATGCGCGCGCTCGGCCGGGTAGATGTGCTGATCCATGAAGGCCTTGAGCTGCACCAGCAGGCCTTGCACTTTGTCGCTGTGGTCAAAATTCATCGCTCAGGCTCTCGACAGTGAAAATGCAAACCCTGCGGTCGCCGCGGAACCGGCTCTGCCGGGCCGCTGGTGGCGCCCCCTTGAGGGGGAGGCGCCGCAGGCGCTTCGGGGGTGGGTCAAGCCAGCGACAGGCCGCCATCACAGGCGATGGTCTGCCCCGCCATGTACGCGGCCAGTGGCGAGGCCAGAAACAGCACCGCGCCGGCCATGTCAGCCGGCGTGCCGATGCGGTGCATGGGGATGCGGGCCAGCGCGCCGTCCAGCCGCCTGGGGTGGGCCGTGGTCACCTTGGTGAGCTTGGTGTCCACCAGGCCCGGCGCCATGCCGTTGACCCGGATGCCTTCGGGTGCCCAGGCCACGCCCAGCGTGCGCACCAGGCTGATGGCGCCGGCCTTGCTGGCGGCATAGGCCGGGTTGCCCACATTGGCGCCATAACCGGCGATGCTGCTGACGATGACGATGCGGCCGCCCTGGCGCCCATCCGACGGCAACAGCGCCGGCTTGAAGCGGCGGCAGCAGTGCATCAGGCTGTCGAGGTTGACGGCCATCACCTGCGCCCAGCCCGCGCGCTCGAACTCGCCGCGGCCGTAGACCACGGTGCCCTGGCACAGCACCAGCACGTCCAGCCTGGCGCCGGCGCCACCGGGCTGCGGCGCGGCGGCAATGGCATCGGGCTCGGCCACGTTCACGCCCTGGTAGTGCAGGCCGGTCAGGTCGCTGCCGTCGCTGTCGGCATAGTCGGCAGCGCTGGCGCGCGTGCCCCACACATGCACCTCGGCGCCACGGGCGCGGAAGGCCTGGGCCACGCCGTTGCCGATGCCGCTGCTGCCGCCCACCACCAGCACACGCTGGCCGGCAAAGCTGGTGTCGTCCGTCATGCCGCGCTCCCCATTCGATCTGGTGCGTTGCATGGTGCGCCCGCCGGGCGGCGCGCGGGCGTCGCGCGGTGGACAGCCCGGCATCAGGGCATGCCCGCAGGCCGGGTGTCGCCTGGGTGTCGCCTGGGGGCGTCAGGCGGGCGCGCTGGTCGGCCGTTGGGCCGCCGGCGCGTGCGTCCGTTCAGTTGGCCGCGAAGCAGTAGAAGCGGCCGCTGCCGCCGGTGCGCACCAGGGCTTCCTGGCTGCAGCCTGCCGAGGGGTGCGAGAAGTTCCAGCTCTTGGCCCAGTTCTCGGGCAGCGGGCCGATGCGGTCGTGGTGGCCCACGATGGCCGAGCCTTCGGTGCTGCTGGTCCAGGCGCGGCAGGTGGTGTCGGCCTGCGGCGCGAAGGCGGTGCCGTCGTCGCGCGAGCCGGTCAGGATGTCGTGCTCGTTGGGCGTGTCGCCGCGGCCGTTGACCGTGCGGCCGCGCTCGTCCAGTGCGGTGGCCTTGGTGATGGCGCCGCCGGCATGCAGCTCGGTGGCATCGCGCGCCACCAGCACGCCCGCGGCGTTGTACCAGGGGCCGGCGCCGATGCGGTCGCGGGCGTTGACGGCCGGCACCGCCGCCGCGCTGGCGGTGGCAAAGATCGGCGGCAGGCTCAGGTAGGCACGCCAGGTGCGGGCCCCGGCGCCACTGGCGCCCGAGGCGGCGGCCAGCTTCTGGCAATGCGCGTCGGCGCCGGCCAGGCCACCCAGGTTGCCGCCCTGCCCCGAGCCGACGCTGGTGACGAAAAAGCCCAGCGGGCCGCTGGCCGGCGTGCTGGCGCAGCCCGACAGCATGCCGGCAACGGCCAGGGCACAGGCGGTGGACAGTGAGAGGGCTCGGCGCATCGGCAAACTCCAGTGAGATCGGTTGAGGGGTGACTGAGCATCGTACAAAAGCCTGGCGGTGTACGTGCCAGGGCCCGGCTTTTGTCCTCAGGGTGTTCCCGATCTTCCGGCTGGGCGGTCTCGCCGGCTCGCCTGGTCAGGCGGCGCGGGCCCGGTCGGGCCGGCCCGGCCCGGCTTGCGGCGGGCGGCGGGCGGCGGGCGGCTGTCAGTCGATGCTGATGCCCTGGGTCACGCTGGCCCACTGGGTGCGCTCGGTGGCCGCGCGCTGGGCCACCTGCTCGGGGCTGCCCGTCCAGGCGTCGTAGCCCTGCTCGGCCAGGGCCTTGGCCAGCTCGGGCTGGGCCAGGGCCTTGCGCGTGGCGTCCAGCAGGCGGGCCGCCACCGCGGGCGGCAGCTTGTTGGGGGCGTACAGCGCATACCAGCCGCCCACGTCAAAACCCGGCAGACCGGCCTCGGCCATGGTGGGCACCTCGGGCAGGGCCGCGCTGCGGCGGCCGGCGCTCAGCGCGATGGCGCGCACCCGGCCACTGGCGATGTGGCCGCGCGCGGTGCTCAGGATGTCGAACATCATCGTCAGCTGGCCGCCGATCAGATCGGACATCGCCGGCCCGCTGCCCTTGTAGGGCACGTGCAGCAGCTGCGTGCCGGTGCGCTGGGCCAGCAGCTCGCCGCTCAGGTGGTTGCTGCTGCCGATGCCGGCCGAGCCAAAGCTCAGCTTGCCTGGCTGGGCCTTGGCCAGCGCCACCAGCTCCTTGAGGCTTTGCGCCGGCACATCCTTGTGAACCACCAGCACATTGCTGTAGTTCACCAGCGGGGCCACCGGCGTGATGTCGCGGGCCGGGTCGAAGGGCATCTTCTTCATCACGTGGGGGCCGATGGTCAGCGGCGGGCTGGCGGCAAACCACAGGGTCAGGCCGTCGGGCGCGGCGCGGGCCACGGCGTCGCCGGCCAGCGTGGCATTGGCGCCGGGCTTGTTTTCCACCTGCACCGGCTGGCCCAGCTCCTTGGCCAGGGCCGGCGCCAGCAGGCGCGCCGCGGCGTCCACCGGGCCGCCGGCGGCATAGCCCACCAGCAGGCGCACGGGGGCTGGCTGCGCCCAGGCTGCCAAACACAGCGATGACGCCACCATCGCCAGCAAGGCGCGGCGCAAAACGCAGGCACGGTTCATGTTGAACGCTCGCTTGAGGCCGGTGAACCCGGCGCTGGTGGTGGCTCAGGTGGTGGCGCGGGTGGTGGCGCGGGTGGTAGTGCAGATGGCGGCGCCGGCGCCGCCACGGCGGGGGTGGGCGTCAGATCGGGTCCCAGCCGAAGACATCGGCCGAGCGATCCATGGCCACGAAGCTGCCCTTCAGCGCGGGCATCGCATGCTCGGCAATGTGCTGCGGGGTCCAGCCGTCGCCGCGGTGCACGCTGCGGATCGGGCGCGGCTGGCTCATCAGAAAGATCTCGTTGTTGCGCACCGCAAAGACCTGGGCGTTGACCTCTTTGGCCGCGTCACTCAGCAGGTAGACGGCCAGCGGCGCGATCTTGGCCGGCGTCATCTGCTGCATGCGGGCCACGCGGGCCTGCTGCTCGGGCGTGTCGGTCGGGATCGAGCCGATCATGCGGCTCCAGGCAAAGGGCGCGATGCAGTTCGAGCGCACATTGAACTTGGCCATGTCCAGCGCCACGCTCTTGCTGAAGGCGGTGAGGCCCAGCTTGGCGGCGCTGTAGTTGGCCTGGCCGAAGTTGCCGATCAGGCCCGAGGTGCTGGTCATGTGCACGAAGGCGCCGCTGCCCTGCTCCTTGAAATGGTTGGCCGCGGCGCGGCTGACGAACCAGCTGCCGTACAGGTGCACCTTGATCACGGCGTCCCACTCGGGATCGCTCATCTTGTGAAAGATGCGGTCGCGCAGGATGCCGGCGTTGTTGACCACCCCGTCGATGCGGCCGAAGTGATCGAGCGCGCACTGGATGATGCGGTTGGCCGCCACCGCCTCGGCCACGCTGTCGGTGCTGGCCACGGCCTGGCCGCCGGCGGCCTTGATCTCGTCGACCACCTGCTGCGCCGGGCCGGTGCTGGCGCCCTCGCCGGTGGTGCTGGTGCCCAGGTCGTTGACCACCACCCGGGCGCCTTCGGCCGCCATTGCCAGCGCGATGTCGCGGCCAATGCCGCCGCCCGCGCCCGTGACCACCACCACCTTGCCATCCATCATGCCTGCCATGTCTCGTCTCGCTTGCGTGTGTGTCGATGCCGGCCGCGCGCAGCGCCGCCCGGTCCAGCCGCCAGCGTGCCCGCCGGGGCGCCGTCGCGCCATTCGGCTTTGCCAAGGGGCCACTTCGCCGCGGCCAAAGCGCTTGGCCGCTTGCGACAGGCCGGCGCGGCGCGGTGAGCGGTCTGGCCAATCGCGCGGCGTGGCGGGCGCCCTGGCGGCGCTGCAGCACAGGCCGGCGCCGCGCCGCATGTGGACAACCACGACACGCCGGCGCCCGGCCACGGCCGACAATCGGCCGCCTGATCCACTGCTGCCCCAAGCGCGTTTGCCCATGACACAAGCTGCCAACATCGGCCACATCGCCATCGTGGGCCTGGGCGTGATGGGCCGCAATCTGGCGCTGAACCTGGCCGACCACGGCCACACGGTCATCGCCTACGACCTGCAGCCCGCGGCTGCCCTGCAGGCGCAAGAGGCCGCCGTGGCGCGCGGCGCTGCCGCCAGCGGCCAGGTGCTGGCCGTGGCCACGCCGGCCGAGCTGGTGGCCGCGCTGGCGCCGCCGCGCAAGATCTTGCTGATGGTGAACGCCGGCGCGCCGGTGGATGCGGTGCTCGAGCGCCTGCTGCCGCTGCTGGCCGCGGGCGACATCGTGATCGACGGCGGCAACAGCCGCTTCACCGACACCGAGCGCCGCAGCGCCGCGCTGGCCGCGCGCGGCCTGCACTTTGTGGGCAGCGGCATCTCGGGCGGCGAAGAAGGCGCACGCCACGGCCCGGCGCTGATGCCCGGTGGCTCGGCCGAGGCCTGGGCCGCCATCCGGCCGCTGTTCGAGGCCATTGCCGCGCAGGCGCATGGCCAGCCGTGCGTGGCCCACATCGGCCCCGGTGGCGCCGGGCATTACGTGAAGATGGTGCATAACGGCATCGAGTACGCCGACATGCAGCTGATCTGCGAGGCCTATGCGCTGCTGGCCGCCGCCGGGCTCGACAACGACCCGATGGCCGCCGTGTTTGCGCGCTGGAACGCCGGGCCGCTGCAGAGCTACCTGATCGAGATCACCGCCAAGATCCTGGCCCAGCGCGACGCCGACACCGGCCGCCATGTGCTGGACCTGATCCTCGACAAGGCCGGCCAGAAGGGCACCGGGCAGTGGACCCTGGTGGACGCCGCCGAGCGCGCGGTGGTGGTCAGTGCCATGGGCGCGGCGGTGGACGCGCGCGTGCTGTCGTCACTGAAGGCCGCCCGCGTGGCCGCCAGCACCCAGCTGGCCGGGCCCGATGGCCGCATCGACCCCGCCACCCTGCCCGGCGGCGCCGAGGCCTGGGTGGCCCTGGTGCACGACGCGCTGATGGCCGCCAAGATCGTGGCCTATGCGCAGGGCTTCGAGCTGATGGCCACCGCCGGGCGCGAGCGTGGCTGGGGGCTGGATCTGGCCGCCATCGCCCGGCTGTGGCGCGGCGGCTGCATCATCCGTGCGCAGTTTCTGGACCGCATCGCCGAGGCCCAGGCCGCGCCTTCAACGGCTGGCGCGCCGGTGGCCAACCTGATGCTGGCGCCCTGGTTCCGCGACACGCTGGCGCGGGTGCAGGGGCCGTGGCGCGAGGTGCTGGCCACGGCCGTGCGCACCGGGGTGCCGGTGCCGGCCATGAGCGCCGCCCTGGCCTACCACGACAGCTGGCGCAGCCCGCGGCTCAGCGCCAACCTGCTGCAGGCCCAGCGCGACTTCTTTGGTGCCCACACCTACGAGCGGATCGACCGCCCGGCCGGCCAGCATTTTCATACCGAGTGGCCGCAGGCCTGAGGGCCTGCACGCCAGCCGCAGCCGCGGCCCGGCGGTGCCGGGCCGCGGGCGGCCGGGCTCAGATGGGCATGGCCTGGCCGTTGTTCAGGCGCAGCCAGCCGCGGCCGATGCGGTAGATGGCCCACACGCCCAGCACCAGCATGCCCAGCACCCAGGTGCCGAAGCCGACGATCACCAGCATCAGCGGCCCCGACACCAGGGCCACGATCACGGCCCACAGCAGCGCGAACCAGAAGGTGCGGATCTGCCAGGCAAAGTGCGTTTCGAGCCAGGTGCCGCGGGCGTCGCCGCGCTTCACGTAGTTCAGGATCACCGCAATGATCGAGGGCCAGCCGAACAGGAACGAGCCCACCAGGCTGGCCGCCCCGAACGCCCCCAGGGCCAGGCCCAGGGCGTGCAGGCCGTAGCAGATCTGCAGGATGCGCAGCAGGTCACGGTCGGAACCGACGGCAACGACGGGGGCGTTCATGGCAGGTGGCCCGGTGAAGGGCTGGCGGTGAAAAGAGCGCCCATCATGCACCGCGGCGCTGCCGCACGCGGGCCGATGCGACCATCTGCCGCACGCGGCGATGGTCTGCCGCCGGGTGGGATGCAAGGCGGTGGGATGCAAGGCGGTGGGCGCCGGCCGGTGCGCTGGCATGCCCGCGACAGCCACCGCGCGGCCGCCTGCGTAGCATGGCCGCGTGAACCACCCCGAACCTTGGCCCCGGCGGCTGCCGCCCGCGCGGCCCATGCAGCCCGTGCCGCCCGCATCCGCCGCAGCCGCCGCAGCCGCCGCAGCCGCCGCAGCCGCCGACGGGCTGGCCCAGCACACCGTGGCCATCGTGCAGGTGCGCAGCGTGCTGCAGGGGGCGCAGCACCTGGGGCTGGATCTGGCGCCGCTGCTGGCGCGGGCGGGCATATCGCCGGCGCTGCTGGCGTCGCCGCTGGCGCGGGTGTCGCACACCCAGTACGCGCTGCTGCTGCGCGCCCTGCGCCGCGCCACGCGCAGCGAGCTGTGGGGCCTGACCGAGCAGCCGCTGCCGGTGGGCAGCTTTGGCCAGTGCGCGGCGCGCCTGGTGCATTGCGCCCGTCTGGGCGATGCGCTGCGCGCGGGCTTCGCTTTTCATCACCTGCTGATCGGCGACTTCACCGCGCGGCTGCAGGTGCAGGCCGGCACACCGGCGCTGGCGCGGGTGCAGATCGTGCGCCGCGCACCGTTCAACCCGCGGCTCGACTATGCGCAAAAAGCCTTCATGCTGTTTGCCTTTGGCATGGCCTCGTGGCTGGTGGCGCGGCGGGTGCCCATCGTGGCGGTGGACTACACCGAGCCGGTGCCCGGCAGCGACAGCTCACGCGTCTACCAGGCCCCCATTCGCGCCGGTCAGCCGCACCTGGGCTTCACCTTCGAGGCCCGCTGGCTCGATCTGCCGGTGGTGCAAAGCCCGCAAAGCCTGCGCGAGTTTCTGGCCCGTGCGCCGGGCAATCTGCTGATCAAGTACCGCGATCCGGGCAGCGTGACCGAGCGCATCCGCCGCCTGCTGCGCCGCCACCTGGGCGGCGAAATGCCTTCGCTCGAAGCCGTGGGCGAGGCGCTGGCCATGACCCCGCAAACCCTGCGCCGCCGCCTGCGCGACGAAGGCCGCGGCTACCAGGCCCTGAAAGACGATCTGCGCCGCGACGCCGCCATCGCGCTGCTGGCCCAGCCCGAGCTGCCGCTGATCGAGGTGGCGGTCCGCGTGGGCTTCTCCGAAGCCAGCACCTTTCACCGGGCGTTCAAGAAGTGGTGCGGCGTGGCGCCGGGTGAATACCGCCACACCCGGCTGCACGGCAGCTGAGCACACTGGCGTTGCCCACCGGCGACTGGCGACTGGCGAGCGGCCAGCGGCCAGCGGCCAGCGGCTACCGGCTACCGGCTACCGGCTACCGGCTACCGGCTACCGGCTACCGGCTACCGGCAGGTGGCCACGAACACCCGGCGCACCACCCGGCCCAGCAGCTGCTGGCGCTCGTTGTACGCTTCCAGCAGCACGTGGCCGCCAAACTTGTCTGACCTGGCCGCCAGCTCGAAGGTCTTGATGCGCCGCACGGCGCCCAGCGCAAAGGGCAGCTGCAGCGGCCCCGGGCCGTGCGCCAGGCCCAGCAGCTTGTGCAGGTGCACCAGCGAGCGCTCGGCACCATTGAAGCCGGCGTACTCGGGCCCGTACGGATCGGCCGCCAGGTTCAGGCCAGGGCGGATCACCTCGTCGGCCACCACGCCGTGTGCGCGGGTGGTCACGCCGTTGACCTGGGCCTCGTAGCCGTTCTCGCCCTTCAGCACGATGGCAACCGCCTGCACGCCCTGCCCCATCGCCGAAAAATCGGCCGAGCAGGCCAGCTGGGCCTGGGCCTGGGCCTGGGCCGCGGCCGGGCCCGTCAAGCAGCAGGCCAGGCCCAGCAGCAGCGCTTGGCGTTTCAGTGGCACGGGCGGGTGGGGCATGGGGGCGGCGGCGGCCTGGGCTGGGCCAGGGCAAGCGAGGGGTGGGTCTGGCCGCCGGCCGATGCAAGCCGCCAGGCCGGCCATTGTGCGCCGCGGTTCGGCCGGGTGGCCCCCCCGGCGCTGCGCCCCCTGGGATCAGTTGTGCTCGGGCATGGCTGACGAGTGGTGGCTGGTGATCAGCCACTGCCGCCCGTTCCACTTGTAGGTGTAGGTGTAGCGGGCGTGCACGGCACTGCCATCGCCAAAGGTAAAGGTGTACAGGCCGGCGTCCACGGCGGTATTGCAGTCGATCTCGATCGTGCGGCTGTCGATGGCACCCACCGGCTTGCGCTGCATGAAGTGCTCGAAGTAGTCCTCTTTTTCCTCGGCGGTCAGACGCGGCTTGTTGGACACCGTGGGCAGCAGAATCGACTTCTTGTCGTAGTGTTGAACCACCTTGCCGGGCTCACCGGTCTGCAGCGAGGCGTTCCAGCGGTCGAACAGCGCCGCCACTTCCTTCTCGGAGGTGGCCTTGCAATGCTCGGTGTGGGCAAAGGCGCCCGGGGCCACAGCAAGCAACAGGGTGGCGGCAAGGGCAGTGATGCGAAGAGGCAGCATGAACGCTCCGGAATTGACGATGGTCAATTCTTCAATGCCCCGCTTAAGCCCAGATTAAGGCCGGCCGGCAGCACTGCGTCATGGCCTGCGACAGCGCGCCACGGCCGATGCTTGCACAGCCGCAGAACCCTTCCACACCAACCTTACCCACGACTGCAGTCGGGTGCCCGGTGCGGTCTTGACCCCGGGCGTGGGGTTCAAGCGTCAGGCCTCAGCCGGCCGCACATAGGCTTCGGCGTGTCGCGGCAGGTCATCATTCAAGTTCCACCAGCTGGCCTTTGATCCGGTGAAGGCATGAAAGCCCAGTGACGCCTCGACGGGCGCGCTGAGCAGCCCGGCACGGATGCGAACCACCTCCGGCAAGGCATGCCGGCGGCTGAGAGCCGCGCACGCGGTTTGGGCTACCCGACGGGCCACGGCGATCCATCCTTGCGGCAGAAGCGCCGGCCCTGCTCATCGTGGTGCATGACCAGGTCATGATCCGAGTAGTGCACCACACCGCGTACCGCCCGCGCGCCGACGACCAAGACGGTAGCGTCAGCGTTTGTCCGGTTCTCCAGGCAGTGGCCCACCGGGACACCGGCCTTCCAAGCAGCGGCTTCACCGGCCCTCAGCAACGACTCGTCGTCTTCGATGAGTACCACCTCTCCGGCCAGCACGTATGCAAATTCGTCTTCTGTCAGATGCCAATGCCTGAACGACGAACGAGAACCAGGCGGCAGACGCTCGATGTGGACGCCGAACTGAGACAGGCTGGCTTGATCGCCAAGAACCAGCTCGCTGAACGCCCCCCTGGACAAGCCGGCAAGGCGGTTGATCTTCTCGGGGATGTTCTCCCAGCAGGTGACGTCGAGCTTGGGCATATGGGTGTGAGCAATAGGCTGAGTTGGGCCGCAGACGCGTGCGTGTGATCTTCATCCACCCCACGCATCTCTCACCGCACGAAGGTGACGCCAATCGGTCCCACAGCAACCGCCCACGATGTTCAGGTTCGGCAAGGCGCTCTTGAGGCCCCGATACCGTTGCGCGAGATCGCTCGGATCGCCTATGTCCAGTTCGGCCGATGCGTCGAGTTCAGCGTGACTCTTCGTCGAAGCGTTGGCGCGAAGGCCGCGAATGCGTTCAATCCAGGGCTCGCCCCTCTTCAAGACGCCTGCAAAGTGACTTGGATGAGCACAATTGATTGCGAAGTAAGCCGGCGGCGCCAGCGCGTCCACTCGTTCGATGGCATCGCCCAGCGCCTCACCGCTTGGAAGCCGGCCATCCGTCTCGACGGTAAAAGAGATCGCGACCGGCAGTCCCACGCGCTGCGCCGCCAGCGAAATGCCGAGGGCTTCGGCCGAGGTTGTCATCGTCACCGCAGAGAGCATGTCCACCCCGCCCGATGCAAGTGCTTCAGCCTGCAGGCAGTGATAGCTGGTGGCGGCGGCCACGCTGTCCGGTGCATTGGCAACGTAGCCGTCTCCCCGCGGGCCGATGACTCCGCTGACAACCATGGGCCCACTGAGCCGCGGCGCCCAGCGTGAACGCATGGAACACATCATCTGGGCTGCGGCGTGGTTGACTGCCCTCAGGTGTTCACTATCGACACCTAGAAGCGCGGCCCAGTCGGGATTGGCGCGCCACGTCGGCGTTTCAAGCACGAAGCCAGCCCCGCTCATCTCGGCGCAGAGTTCGAGGTATGGCACGTAGTAACTCTTCAAACGCTCGCGGCCGAGTTCATCTGCGAGCAGCGTAAACGCCGCAAAGTGTGGAAGCTCGATCTTGTCGAGGAAGACGAGCGAAGTCTCAAGGCCACCGTCGCTCAGGAAGACCTGTCCGGTCAGTTGGGGAAGCATGCTCGCCACGATCTGTACCTCCTTGGCCAAAAGCCGGTTTTACCGACGGTACGAGCACATGTCGCGGTGGGCAATCCCGCAGTCGGCGATGTCTGCGCGAGCATGCTGAGCCGGCGAAGGGGCGCTTTCGAGCATTGGGTATCGGGCCGAGAGGTGCGGTGTCCATTGATCTCAGACCCTAGTGTAGTGCGCGTGAATTTATAGAACTTATTTGCGCCGGCATACTCAGACGTTCCAGGAGGCTGGAACAGTGCGGGTTGCCAAGACGATTGAACTGGACGCAGACACCGAGCGCGAGCTCCGTGTGCTGGCCAAGCGCCGAACGGTGGAGGCCCGGTTGCAGCAGCGTGCGCTGGTCGTGCTGCTGGCCGCCGAGGGCCGGCAGAACAAGGACATCGCTGTCGATGCAGGACTGGATCGGCGCCAGGTCGCCATGTGGCGCGAGCGCTTCCTCAGCGGTGGCATCGACGCGCTGCGCAAGGACGCCCCACGCAGCGGCCGTCCGGCCACGATCACCGCTGAGATGGAGTCGCGCATCGTGCAGGCCACGCTGCACGACAAGCCGGTCGACGCCACGCACTGGAGCACCCGCACCTTGGCCGCGCACCTGGGTGTGGGAGCCACCACCGTGCGTCGGGTTTGGCAGAGCAACGGCCTGAAGCCGCACCTGAGCCGCACGTTCAAGCTCTCGCGTGATCCACGGTTCGAGGACAAGTTGCTCGACGTCGTCGGCCTGTACATGAACCCGCCCGAGCACGCCCTGGTGCTCAGCTGCGACGAGAAGAGCCAGATCCAGGCGCTCAACCGTACACAGCCGGGTCTGCCGATGAAGCGCGGGCGTGCCGGCACCGTGACCCACGACTACAAGCGCCACGGCACGACCACGCTGTTTGCCGCGCTCAACACGGTGGACGGCAAGGTGATCTCGATGTGCCAGCCGCGCCACCGGCATACCGAGTGGCTGAAGTTCTTGCGGCTGATCGACCGCCGCACGCCCAAGCACCTGGGCCTTCACCTGATCGTGGACAACTACGCCACCCACAGCCACCCCGAGGTGCAGAAATGGCTGGCGCGTCATCCGCGGTTCGTCATGCACTTCACGCCGACCAGCGCTTCGTGGCTGAACATGGTCGAACGCTTCTTCCGCGACATCACCGACAAGCGCATCCGGCGTGACAGCTTCGCCAGCGTTGCCGAACTGGAGCTGGCCATCGACCTGTACGTGGCCCATCACAACATCGATCCCAAGCCGTTCATCTGGACGGCCCGCGCGACCGACATCCTGGCCAAGGTGACCCGGGCCAAGGCCGCCCTGGTCACCGCACCGGAATAAGTACAGAACAGAGCGGCGCACTGCACTAGAGCGAAGGCAGCCCCGCGACGATTACCTGTCTTGAGGTATCCAACCCTCGCATATCAGCCTGAACAACCGTCGCACATCCACTCATCGGGTGGCAGCAACAGGCTCCGTCGCGTTCCCCGTCCGGCAACGGGTTCCACCATCATCTGTTTGCGCAGAGGGATTCATGCGCGCTCTTGACAGACAGAAGCCATATCAACGTTTGACATGTGGGGTGACCGCAGGGCGCAGCCTTTTGGAAATCCCCTCGATGGAAGGGTTAGGCGTCTTTGCGGCCCTGAGCTGAAACAAGTTTTTGTTCGGCATCGGTGAGTACGGACGGTAGGCACAAAGGCAGATATCGGGGGGTTCTGCCGGTCACGGTTTCTTCACCCAGACAGGAGTGAGTTGCACTACTTGGGGTGGCCCTTCAAGCAATGACTCTACTTCACGAAGATAGGAGAGATAGCTCTGTGTGGAGAGGAACGCCTGAGCTTCTTCGGGAGAGGTGTATTGCTGGAAGGCGCATATTGACTCAGGGTCGGCGTTGTCTTGGCAATAGAAGTAGGCCATGTGGCCCTGGTTTTCCTGAATGGCAGGTGCCATGTGCTTCAACCATATGGATTGAACTTGGCTTCGTTTGCCAAGCAGAGTCTTGTGCTTGATAAATAGCGCAGTACTGGACATTGCTTCTCCTTCAATATGAGGATGTGAGATCGGCGGCCGAAGTTGAGCCGCCTAACGAATGGAAGGGCCTTCCCCGCCCCGAGTGATCCGCGAAGCGAGGCGCCCGAGAGAGGCGTCAAGATGGGAAGTGCGAAATCTCATCAACTCACTTGGAAGGGGAAGGCCCATGACCATGGCGAGGAAGAAATAGCCCGCAGCCTGCGCGGCAACTGGCGCAGTGCGACACCGAGATCGAGGCGCAGTTGGGTCGGCTGCACATCAACGCCGACGAGCCCGCCAAGGGCAAGAAGCGCGGCAAGGCGCGCAACGCGCCGAAGTTCGACCTGCGCACGCGGCTGTTCCAGATGTGCGGGGTGGACCTCACGCGCATCGACGGCATCGACGTGACCACCGCGCTGGCGGTGATCTCCGAGGTTGGCACCGACATGGGCAAATTCGCCAGCGACAACCTGCCGAGCGGTTCGTATCTGGGGCCTCGGCCAACGGTGCCGAAACAAGCCCGCCTGTAGATGTGCAGTCTGTTCCTTGTGGGTGGCGTCAACGCGCATCGCTCCTGGCATTGGGATCAAACGGGGAAATCAAATCAATCCGTAGCGCGTCGGCTCGAACGAGGGGTTAGGCGCCGCCGTGTGTACAGACGCGTGTATGATGTGTATCTCCTATATGGAGGTTGCCGTGCGAACGAACATTGTGATTGACGACAAGCTCATGGAAGCCACGCTTAAGGCTACTGGCCTGAAGACAAAGCGCGAAGCGGTTGAACAGGGTCTGCGGACTCTGCTGCGCTTGAAGCAGCAGACGGAGCTGCGGAAGCTGCGAGGCAAGTACGAGTGGGAGGGAGATCTTGACGCGATGAGGCGCGACAAGTGATTTTGGTCGACTCTAGTGTCTGGATCGACTTCTTTCGAAACACGCCGACCCCGCAGGCTGAATGGCTAGACGCCCACCTTGGCGATGAAGGTCTTGTAGTTGGCGATCTCATCCTTGCCGAAGTGCTCCGAGGGTTCAAGGACGACCGTGGTTTCAACGAGGCTAGACGGCTGCTGGCGCGCCTGGAACAAGTAGCGCTTTGCGGAGAAGACCTTGCCGTGGAAGCTGCGCGCAACTTCAGGCGCCTTCGATCTCGTGGCGTCACGGTGCGCGGAACTATCGACGTTGTCATCGCAACCCGATGCATTTCGGATGGCCTTCGGCTCCTGCACAGCGACCGAGACTTTGATCCGTTTGTAGAGCATCTCGGCCTCCGCATAGTGGATTGCGGCGCCAACGTTTGAGCTAACCAGACCGCCACAGCGTGACGGCGGCTGGGCCAGAATGAAATGGAGGCCCGGACGGCGGCATGCTGTGGTGGGTCTGGTTGAGCGAAGGGTTAGGCCTCAGTCCGCAATCGATGATTAGCCTTTGATAAGTGCTCCGACGATTGAGCCAATGAGCCCGCCTACGGCGCCAGCCAGCGCCACCCACCAGCGTCGGTCCTTCTGATGCTCCAGTGCACGTGAGTGGAGATTGACCGCTGTGTCTACCAGTGTCTTGATGTCAGATGCTGCAAGTGGGACACGCGAAATGCGCAATTTCTGATCCCCGGTTAGCGCTTCGTATTCTTCGTTCGACAAGACGCGCATGGCATCAACATCGAATCGCTTGGGGAACTGGCGGCGCCAGACAAGCGATGCCTTCTCGCGTGCGGAGTCAAGACGAAAGAACTCGGGGTGTTGCTCGAAGAGGCGCTTCCACTTGTCTCCCTGAGTTTTGTCGGCGGCGATTCGGTCCGCCCAATCCTCGTGGGTTAACTTGTAGAACTTGTAGGTCGCCATCGCCTGAATTGCGGCGATCACGTCGCCCAGCCGACCAGGCTCGGCGAGGTACGGCGACGGTGGCGCGGAGTTTGACCAAGGCAGTTGCACGACCGTTCTCCTTGAGGCCAACGTTTGAGCTGAGGCGCGAGCGCCGGTGTGGTGCTTGGCCCGCTGTACGGATGATGAACAGCACCGGGAAGCGGGCCAAGTGCCACGCCGGTGTGAGTCGCCTCGAGCGAAGGGTTAGGCCCCGTGATCGATGAAGGAACATGCCGTAAAGTACGGCTCTGCTGAAGACCAAGCTAGCTTAGGGAAACACCAAATGTTAAGCCGAATCAAGATGCTATTCGCCAGGAAGAGGGACTTGTCGGATGAGTTCTTGAATGCTGCGATTTCAAATTGGTTCGGTCCCGACGCTGAGCTGACTGAGGATGTCAAGTCACGCCTACAAGCAACAATGGACGCAGCGGCGCTCATCGCATATATCGCAGAGGTGCAATTGGCCTTGCTAGGGCAGGGCACAGCAAACAAGTGGTGGAGACATCGAGCCGTTGTATTTGGCTATGTCAGTGGCGTTTCAGATGGTATGGCTAAGTCTAGAGGCGAGTCCAGTAATTGGCCTGGGCTCCTTACTTGTATGGCGGCGATCAACTTTCTTCTGAAAGGCCGCTGGGATGAGCAAGATGTATTTGACACTTGTAGTCGTTTAACTGAGAGCGGAGATCCGCAATTTCAGAAGGGTGCAATGGCTGGATTTGATGACAGTCAGCGGCTGGCTATGAATGGTCCTCGGACTGGACTTATTGGCGCCTTGCAAGGCGAATGATCTGCTGCTTGCCGGAGGTGAGTCGTTTGCATGCTTGGCTGGCAAGTCGGGGCCTAACGTTTGAGCTAACCGGACCGTTGCGGTATGCGGCTAAAGGCCCAGAATGAAATTGAGGGCCTTTGGCCGCATGCCGCAATAGGTCCGGTTGAGCGAATGGTTAGGCGTCATGCTTATGCTGCGGCCAGACTATCGAATTTGCGGATGAAAGCTGCTTTCAAACTGGCTTCTTCCGTTAGTTCTTGTTTAAAATCAGATATGTATGTCAGCAAAGCTGCTTGAAAGTTATTCCGAAACACAATCTTGTCCTCAACACTAGCGACAAGTCCGTCAGGTCCATCTGCCCAAATTCGCCACCCGGACTTTGTTCTTGCCTCGTGCACCAACGCGCAGCGAACATTTGCGTAGAAGTCTCTCGCTGAACTGAGCGTAAATGTCGACAGGAATGGCGGGTGTTTGCTCAAGAATCGTGAAAATACTTCACCACTTGCGGAATATTCATATTCTCCAAGTTTTTGTCCCTTCTTGGGATGGCAATAATTGGTTCCTTCCCTTGTTGATTCTAGGAACTCTATCAGTGAGCATTGAATAACAAGAATGGAAAATCCTTCGCCTTGGAGATGTAGGTGTTCTTGCAATACAGCTATTGGATCCAGATATCGAAGTTTGAGTCTTGTAAGAAAGTAGTCCGAATATGCTTCATACCAGGCTGAGGAATCATCGTCTA
The DNA here is from genome assembly GCF_025290835.2 of Aquabacterium sp. OR-4. Classification (NCBI taxonomy): domain Bacteria; kingdom Pseudomonadati; phylum Pseudomonadota; class Betaproteobacteria; order Burkholderiales; family Sphaerotilaceae; genus Pseudaquabacterium; species Pseudaquabacterium prasiolae. The sequence goes on from NZ_JAOCQD020000003.1 coordinate 703,909, forward strand.
TCAGCCTAGGCCTGATGGCTTGCCAGTCCGTGGCCGTTTTCCACCCAGCGATGTAGTCTGCGGTATCGAATTTCATGACGCTTAACGTTTGAGCTAAGCGGGCGACGACGGCAGGACGCCAGGCCCGGGCTGGCGAAAATGTACCGCGTACCGCCAGACCGGGCCTGGTGGCCTGCCGTTGGCGCTCCGCTTGAGCGAGGGGTTAGGCGTCTCCGCGTTCACGGCCTTACCGTCGCCTTGACGAAGTGAACTGCGCCTTGATGATGCGACCGGTCAGAACGACTACGAGAACCAGTCCAAAGATCACTACGGCTGTGCGAAGGAGGTTTTCGGCGATCTGGGTCAACAATAGAGTCCAGGTCACAAAGCCCCCCAGGAGAAGAGTGATCAGTGGAACTACAAGAGTGACGGGAACAGCCAGAACAATCGCAAGCAAGACGTTTAACTTTAACCAAGCCCGCAGACCGCCGTTTGGGGAGATGGCTTGCTCCAGCGACAATAGATTGAACCTGACCACTTCTGCGACGCGCTCGAAACTTGGCAGATTGTCTACGTCCGAGTCCAGTTCTGGCGGTGGAGGCGGCACCGGCCGCCATGCCGTCCGCAGCGCGGTGACGATGCGCACGTACAGCGCTGGCCCACGCAGAGCAGTTTCCATCGGTGAGCGCGAACTCGGCGCGTCGTTATCCCTGTTACTCATCGCGGCGTGCTCGCTCAGCCTTCTTGCGTGCTGACGATCCTAACGAGATTCCGAAGAGTACCGCAGCAACAGAACCGATGATTCCGAGTAATGCGGCTATTCGCCAGAACTCAGAGGATTGCGCTTCCTTCTCGCGCTTTTGCTTCTCTTCGGCAAGCATGCGCTGAGTCTCCTCCTTTGCCGCTCTCTCGTTGTTTGCACGCTCGGTTTGTCTGACTTCCTCGGCGGTGGGCCCAGGAGCGGGCGCCTCTTCTTTCTTTCCGCACCCACCGAGCGAAATGAGGATGCAAAAGGCGGCAGCGTAGCGTTTGTATTGATTCATGCGGACAGACTGTAGCGGAGTTCCTTCTTGAGACGCCTAACGTTTGAGCTAACCGGACCGTTGCGGTATGTGGCTAAAGGCCCAGAATGAAATGGCGGGCCTTTGGCCGCATGCCGCAATGGGTCCGGTTGAGCGAATGGTTAGGCCTCGGCTGCACCACTCTTCGTACTCTCTATTACGGTTGTCAATGTTCCGCTGATTATGCTTGCAGATGCAGAAATGGAATCGGGGGCCATAGAAAGCATGATTTGATTCAGAAATTTCAGAATGTACTCTGTAGTCGTTGAGTTCTCATTCAACCGAACTGAGATGATGTTTTCGGCCGTGGCGATGAATTTTGCACCTTCCTGTAATCCCATTGGGCTCACAATAATCCCACCAACGGCGCCAGTATCTTGGATACGGTATGCGATAGCGGCTGTATCTTCTTGAGTTATTCGGCTACTTGTGTACCGCCGAATTTCGACAATTACAAAATTTTCCCCGTCTGGTTTGACTCCTTTCGCGTCAATCTCCCATTTTGTTCCTGATTTCAACCCAGCGACATGTTGTTTTCCTTCTACGTGTTCAAGCCCTAGTCTCGTGCTGATCTTATGAAGAAGGTGCGTGGCTACCTCTTCGTATGTTTTCCAGGGTTTGTCGTTTGTCTTCATGTGCTGGCGAGTGAGTAGGGATTTTGACTCCGAGGCCTAACGTTTGAGCTAACCGGACCGTTGCGGTATGTGGCTAAAGGCCCAGAATGAAATGGCGGGCCTTTAGCTGCATGCCGCAATGGGTCCGGTTGAGCGAATGGTTAGGCCTCATGCGCTGGTTAGCATTATTGATTCGCCGCCCGACGCCGCAGAGGTTGTACAAACCGTGTCGGGATGAGTTCAAGAATTGCAGCTAGGCAGCGACTCGCTGTGTTCAAATTCTGTACTTGATGATTGAGCATCTCTAGTGTTTTGAGGCCATGAAAGAGATTGTTGCGAAGGCGATATATAATAATCATGAGGGCTAGGAGTTTTTCCTCATCTGTCGTAAGTCGACCAGACAGTACACCTTCGACATGATCGCGCCTGTCATTTGGCCGAAAGTACAGGCTTTCGAAGTAGTCGTTGAAACCGTCAGGTGATTGATACCTAAACTGCCAGAATGATAAGCAATCTTGAAGAGACTGCTTTGCCGATTGCGATGCTCTGGCAGATTGATAATGTTGTATGGCTCTCTGGAATGCGGCAATCGAGGCGCGATTTTCGCAAAGTGTGCTCTCAAAGAAGTTCCACATCGTCGTAAATGATGCCACTGATTTGTTTGCTTCATCAGTGAGGTTGGTTCCGCCAGTTGTGTTGGCGGCGATCCATTCCGTGGCGTTGAATGTCATATACGATGGCGTTTCGGTGTTGGGTATGAGGCCTAACCTGCTTTATACGTCAACCCATCCGCCCGCAGGCAGATATGGCCACCGGTAGACACAGCACGGCCTGTCTCTGCTCAGTCGGCTCAAATGCCTGCCAGTGGCCAGTTGTTGCCACCACTGGCAACAAGCGTCCACCTGTAGGCACGCGCCAATGGCCCAGCGCGCTGCGCGCAGCAACAAGGCCATTCGCCGTCATTGGCGCTTCTCCATGGCCCCACCCGGCACTGCGCCGTAGCCGTCATTCACGCGGGCAAAGCTCAATTCGCGCTCGGCGTCCATGAAGGCCCGCAATCCGTCCATTTGAAGCGGTCGCAATTCGGGCAGATGGTGCAGCGCAATTTCGGCGGCCAGGGCCCAGTCCACATCGGTGGCTTGGGGGTTGATCCACAGCGGGGCGTCTGCGGCTTCGGCGGGGCGGGCGTTCAGCAGGGTCTGGGCGGCGCTGCTGGCCTGGGTGTTGGCCGCGCTGTGGCCTGCACCGGGGCCGGGCATGGGCGCCAGCAGCACGTGCTGGGGCCAGCGGCCGGGGTGGGGGGCGTCGGCGCTGGGGGGCGCCCACAGCAACAGCAGATGTTGGGCGTCGTGGCTTTCCACCACCGGGCCAGCCAGTGGGATGCCGCCGGCAGGGCCGTGGCCATGGGCCGATACAAACTCGGTGCTGGCCTGCAGCACCAGGCGGTGCGCGCCTATCCAGGCGCCGGGCTGCCAGCGCGGCAGCACGCGGGGGTCGGTTGCGTGGCGCAGGTGCAGGGTTTGCGGGTCGGGCTGCCAGTCATCGGCCGGGTGGGTGCCGGCCTGGGCGGCGGTGGCGGCTGCGGCGCAGGCCTGGCGGCCGATGTCGTGCAGCAGTGCGTCTTGTGCCGCTGCGTTGGCGGGCGCGCCGGTGGGCGCGTGGGGCAGGTCGAGCACGGGCACGTCGGTCACGTCGTCGGCCTGCCAGCGTTCGCCGTTGCGCAGCAGGCCGCCCTTGGCGGCTTTGGGGCTGACGGTGGCCGCAGCGGGCTCGGGGTGCAGGATGCTGCTCAGGCCCGACAGGTCGGTGGGGTCGCTGTCGGCGGAGGGGGCGCCACGGTGGCCGCTGTGGCCGCGCGCCGTGCCGCCTGGGTGCAGGCGGCGCAAGAAGTCGTCCAGCGCGTGGGTGGGGTCGTCGTCGTCGTCGGCCTGGGGTCCGGGTGCCGGGCGGCCGGGGCTGTGGCCGGAGGCTGTGGGGTGGGCATCGTGGCGGTGGGGGGCGTTCCGCCGTGCCGCCGGGTCGTCAGGGGGCGTGCTCATGGGCCCATTCTGCGCTGGCTGGCTGGCCTTGTGGCCGGCTGTCATGCCCCTGTCACGGGGGATTCAAGTGGCCGGCCCATCATCGGCGCTGCGCGGCCTGCTGGTGCGGGCTTGGTTGGCCTGGGTAGCCTTGGGAGGCTGGGTGCCGTTGTTGGTGCGGGCCGTTGCGGCCCACGCTGCCCCGGGGTGTTGCTCAGCCCTGGGCAATGCGGCGCTGCTGGCGCCGGTCTTGCCAGCGGCTGCGGGCCAGGGCCAAGCATTCCAGCAGGCCGAACACCAGCGCGGCCAGAATCACCGGCCAGTGGGCCATGGCCGATGCGGAAGAGCGAGACGGATGCAGCATGCGATGAATCTCCAGCCGGGCCAGCCCTGGTGCGGCCCGCAGCGTGGCAGTCTGCGCGGCATGCATGACGTTTGCGTGTCAGGCACCGGCGTGCTGCTGATCCGCCTGGCGCAGGGCGCCCGCCATGTCGGCTGAGCCGGCGCGTGGCCAGGCGGCAGATCGCGGGGCCGATCCGGCCGACCGGGCTGATCCGGGTAATCCGGGCCGTGTGGCCGATGCCGCCGCGGGCCACGGCCCTGCCGATCTGCCGGTGCTGGCCGAGGTGCGGCATCTGGCCAGCATCAGCGGCGGGCTGGCGCAATGGCGCGCGGTGTGCGAGGTGCACACCGGCGGCCGGCGCTTCGAGGTGCCGGTGGTCACGCTGGGCAACCCCGATCCGGCCGCGCCGGCGGTGGGTTTTTTTGGCGGGGTGCACGGGCTTGAGCGCATTGGCGCCGAGGTGGTGGTGGCCGGCCTGCGCCACCTGGTGCAGCGCCTGCGCTGGGACGACGCGCTGCACGCGCTGCTGGCCGGTGTGCGCGTGGTGTTCATGCCGGTGGTCAACCCCGGCGGGTTGTGGCGTGGCACGCGAGCCAATCCGCAGGGGGTTGACCTGATGCGCAACGCGCCGGTGGATTGCGCCGGCGGCGCGCCGCCGCTGATTGGCGGCCAGCGCTTTGGCCCGGCGCTGCCCTGGTACCGCGGCGCGGCGGGCGCACCGATGGAGCCCGAATCGCAGGCGCTGTGCGCCGTGGTGCAGCACGAGCTGCTGAGCCACCGCGTTTCGCTGGCGGTGGATTGCCACTCGGGCTTTGGCCTGCGTGACCGGCTGTGGTTTCCGTTTGCGCACACGGCGCAGCCGGTGCCGCAGCTGCCTGAATGGCTGGCGCTGGCGCGTCTGCTTGACGACAGCCTGCTGCACCACCGCTATGTGTTCGAGCCGCAGAGCCGGCAGTACCTGGCGCATGGTGACCTGTGGGATCACCTGGTGCTGCAGGCGCCGGCCGAGCGGCTGTTTCTGTCGCTCACGCTCGAGATGGGCTCGTGGCTGTGGGTGCGCAAGAACCCGCGCCAGGTGTTCTCGCGCCGCGGCATCTTCAATCCGCAGATCGCCCATCGCCAGCAGCGTGTGCTGCGCCGCCACCTGGGCCTGCTGGATTTTGTGCTGCGTGCGGCCTACAGCCACCGGCGCTGGCTGCCCGCGGCGAATGACCGCGCCGCGCTGCACCAGGCGGCGCTGGATCGCTGGTACCGCCGCGCGCCCGCACCATGAGCACCGCCAGCCCGGCCACCTGGGTGCTGTTGCGCGGCCTCACGCGCGAGGCCGGGCACTGGGGCGGTTTTGGCGCCCAGCTGGCCCAGGCCCTGGCCCGCGTGCCGGCCGGCCCGGGCCCTGGCGCGGGGGGGCGCGCGGTGGGCGTGGCGCCGCGCATCGTGATGCTGGATCTGCCCGGCGCGGGCGCGCTGCACCAGGCGCGCTGCCCGCTGCAGGTGCAGGCCATGCTGCCAGCCTGCCAGGCGCAGCTGCAGGCGCTGGGGGTGGCGGGGCCGGTGCATTTACTGGGCCTGTCGCTGGGCGGCATGGTGGCCACGGCCTGGGCGGCCACGCAGCCGCGCCAGGTGGCGGCGCTGGTGGTGGTGAACACCAGCCTGCGCCCGCACAGCCCCGTGCAGCAGCGCCTGCAGCTGCGCCATCTGCCGCATTTGCTGCGCCTGCTGGCGCCGGCCGATGCGCTGGCGGCCGAGCGGGCGATCCTGGCCCTCACCAGCGCCTGGCCCGAGCGCCATGCCGCGGTGCTGGCCGATTGGGTGGCCATTCGGCAGGCCCGGCCGGTGCGCGCGGCCAATGCGCTGCGCCAGCTGTGGGCCGCGGCGCGCTTTTCGCACCCCGGCGCGCCACCGCCGGTGCCCACCCTGGTGCTGGGCAGTGCGGGCGATGGGCTGGTGAGTCCGCGTTGCTCGCAGGCGCTGGCCCAGGCCTGGGGTTGCGCGTTTGTGCAGCATCCTGCCGCCGGGCACGACCTGCCGCTGGACGATGGTGCCTGGGTGGCGGCGCAGGTGGCCGCGCAAATGGCCGCCTGGGTGGCGGCCGGCGCGCCTGGCCCGTGATGGCCTGCGGCCCGCGCCGCCGCGTGTAGCCAACGTGACGCATGCCGGTCGACACCCCGCCCTAGACTGGGCCGCCCACGGCAACAGACCGGCCCCACGCCGGCGGGCCGCGCTTCACACCGCAGGAGACAAGGCCCGATGAACACCCCCGCGCTCTCACGCCTGGCAGCGGCCCTGCTGCTGGGCGCCGCCACCTGGGCCGGGCTGCCCGCCCTGGCGGCCAGCAAAACCGAGATCAAGCTCGGCAACACCGTGCCCTACAGCGGCCCGGCCTCGTTCTACGGCCTGGTGGGCCAGGCCGCGGTGGCCTGCTTTGCCGAGGTCAACGACCGCGGCGGCATCAACGGCCGCAAGGTCACGGTGCTGAGCCTCGACGACGCGCTGCAGCCGCCCAAGACCGTGGAACAGGTGCGCCGGCTGGTCGAGCAGGACGAGGTCGACGCGGTGATCAACCAGGTGGGCACGGCCACCGCCTCGTCGGTGCGCAAGTACCTCAACGAGCGCAAGGTGCCGCAGCTGTTCGTGATGTCGGGCTCGAACAACTTTCAGCAGCCGAAAGACTTTCGCTACAGCACCTCGGCGCTGATGAGCTACGAGTTCGAGGCCAGGGTGTATGGCCAGCTGATCGCGCGCGACAAGCCCGGCGCCAAGCTGGCCATCCTCTACCAGAACGACGACTACGGCAAAGACTACCTGCGTGGCCTGAAGGCCGGCTGGGGCAAGGCGCTGGCCGCCGAGATCACCTACGAGCAGACCGACCCCACGCTCGATTCGCAGATCGTGGCGCTCAAGAGCGCGGGCGCCGATGTGGTGGTGCTGGCGGCGTATTCCAAGCAGGTGAGCCAGTCGCTGCGCAAGATCAACGAGCTGGGCTGGAAGCCGCAGGTCTGGATCAGCCATGTCTCGGCCCAGGTGCACCCCACGCTGTCGAACGTGGGCCTCGACAACGCCGTGGGCGTGATGACCGCCTCGGTGATCAAGGACCCGTCCGACAGCAGCTGGCACAACGACGCCGACTACAAGGTGTACCTGGCCTGGATGCAGAAATACCTGCCCAAGGCCGACATCAACAACTCCAGCTTTGCCTCGGTGTACGCCACCTGCGCGGCCATGACCCAGGTGCTGAAGGCCGCCGGTGAAGACCTGGGCCGCGAGAACATCCTGCGGCAGATGACGCAGCTGAAGGACTTCAGCGCCCCGATGCTGCTGCCCGGCGTGACCATGGGCATGTCGGCCGACAACTACAACCTGTTCCGCAAGATCCAGATCCTGCGCTTTGACGGCAAGCGCTGGGTGCCCCAGGGCAAGCCGGTGGGCGATTGAGCATGGCGCCAAGCAACGCGCCCTTCGGCCTGCCGGTGGTGCCGGCGCGCCCGGCGGCCACCACGCTGGTGCTGCGCGATGGCGCGGCGGGGCTCGAGGTGCTGATGGTGCGGCGCTCGCTGCAGGCCAGCTTCATGCCCGGGGCCTATGTGTTCCCCGGGGGCGCGGTGGACGCGGCCGATGCCCTGGCCGCGCCGCTGTGCGACGAGCCGGCCGCGGCGCTGGCCGCACGCATCGGCCGGGTGGCCCAGGTGGGTGAGCAGGCGCTGGCCTTTGCGGTGGGCGGCCTGCGCGAATGTTTCGAGGAATGCGGCCTGTGGCTGGGCGCGGCCAGTGCCGGCGCGGCCGACTGGCCGGCGCTGCGCGCGCGCCTGCACGGCGGCGAGCCGCTGCAGGGCCTGGCCGCGGCCGCCGGCCTGCGGCTGCACACCTCGGTGCTGCAGCCCTTCAGCCACTGGGTCACGCCGCTGGGCCTGCCCAAGCGCTTTGACACGCTGTTTTTCGTGGCCCTTGCACCACCCGGCCAGGTGCCCGAGGTGGATGCCGGTGAAACCACCACGCTGGCCTGGGTGAACCCGGCGCAGGCGCTCGACGACCGCCGGCGCGGCGAGTTTCCGATGGAGTTCGCCACGGTGAGCACGGTGCGCCAGCTGCTGCCCTTTGGCAGTGCGGCGGCGCTGCTGGCCCATGCCGCGGGCCTGAGCAGCCTGCCGCCGCTGCACCCGCGGCTGACCCTGGGCGCCGATGGCCGGCCCAGCGGCGTGCTGCTGCCCGGCCAGCCCGGTTACGACGATCTGTGGGGCGACGGCTGAACGCCCGCTGGCCCACCGCGGGCGCTGCGCCCGCCCCCCATCCCCCACCCCACCGGAGACACCCATGACCGAGGCTTTCATCATCGACACCTGCCGCACGCCGCGCGGCATTGGCAAGCTGGGCAAGGGCGCGCTGGCCGACTTTCATCCGCAGCACCTGGCGGCCACCGTCTTGAAGGCGCTGGCCGAGCGCAACCAGCTCAATACCGCCGATGTGGACGACGTGATCTGGGGCACCAGCACCCAGCGCGGCAAGCAGGGCAACGACATGGCCCGCATGGCCCTGCTGGATGCGGGTTATGACCCGCGCGCCAGCGGCGTCACGCTCGACCGCTTTTGCGGCTCGGGCATCACCAGCGTCAACCTGGCGGCGGCGTCCATCCTGTCGGGCATGGAAGATCTGGTGATTGCCGGCGGCTGCGAGATGATGAGCTACACCGCCACGCTGGCCGATCCCAAGGCGCCGCCGGTGATGGACGCCGGCAACCTGCGCCTGCGCGCGCGGGTGCCGCAGTCGCACCAGGGCGTGTGCGCTGACGCCATCGCCACGCTGGAAGGCATCTCGCGCGAGGCGCTCGACGACCTGGCTTATGTGAGCCAGCAGCGCGCCGCGCTGGCCATCGAGCAGGGCCGCTTTGCCCGCAGCCTGGTGCCGGTGCACCGCGACGACGGCACGCTGGCGCTGGGCCACGAGGAGTTTCCGCGCCCGCAGACCACGCGCGAGGGCCTGGCGGCGCTGAAGCCGGCCTTCGAGATGCTGGCCAATGTGGTGGTGGACGAGGCCGGCAACACCTACGGCGGCCTGATCCGCCAGGTGTTCCCTGACCTGAAGATCCAGCACAGCCACCATGCCGGCAACAGCAGCGGCGTGGTCGACGGCGCCGGTGCGCTGCTGCTGGCCTCGGCCGGCTATGTGAACAAGAGCGGGCTCAAGCCGCGCGCCCGCGTGCTGGCCATGGCCAACATGGGCGACAGCGCCACGCTGATGCTCAACGCGCCGGTGCCGGCCGCGCGCAAGGTGCTGGCCAAGGCCGGGCTCACGGTGGACGACATCGACCTGTGGGAGATCAACGAGGCCTTCGCCGTGGTGGCCGAGAAGTTCATCCGCGATTTGCGCCTTGACCGCGACAAGGTCAATGTCAATGGCGGCGCGATGGCTCTCGGCCACCCGATCGGCGCCACCGGCTCGCTGCTGATCGGCACCGTGCTCGATGAGCTCGAGCGCCGCGACCTGAAGCGCGGCCTGGTCACCATGTGCGCGGCCGGCGGCATGGCCCCGGCGATCATCATCGAACGGGTCTGAGGGGCTGCGGCCCTTGTGGCGCGGGCCGCGGCGGCGGCCTCCGGGCTGGCCCGGCCGGGCCCGGCCGATGCGGTGAGAATGGGCGCTGACCATGCCCGGTGCCAGCCCCGCCACCTCTGCCGCCCCCGCCTCCCGCGCCAGCCCCTTGTGCGGCCCAGTGCCGGCCCGGCGTGGGTGGCGTATGTTGCGCGTGCGGCGCGTGCGGCGCGTGGGGCGCGCACCGGTGGCGCCCGGCAGGCCATGGCAAGAAGGACTGTGCCTGGCCATCGGCCTGTACCTGCTGGGCCTGGCCCAGGCCACATGGGCCCAAGCCGGCCCTGCCCCAGCCACCTTTGCCCAGGCCACGGTGGCCGTGGCCGATGGCGAGCCCGTGAGTCCGATCGCGTTTTCGCAGTTCTTCCAGCAGCCCAGCGGGCCGCGCGGCCTGCAGATCAGCGAGGCCCTGCGTGCGGTCGATGGCCGGCGGGTGCGGCTGGTGGGGCACATGGTGGCGCAGCAGCAGCCGCGGCCCGGGCGCTTCTTGCTGGCGCCGCGGCCGGTGCTGCTGAGCGAGCACGCCGACGGCGAGGCCGACGATCTGCCGCCCAGCGCCGTGCTGGTGCTGCTGGATGCCGCCCACAGCGGCCATGTGCTGCCGCACCGCAGTGGCGCGCTGGCCCTGGTGGCCGCTTGCTGGTGGGCCGGCACGAGGCCGACGACGGCCGCGTGGTGTGGGTGCGGCTGCAGCTCGACGCCGATGCGGTGCGCGATGGCGCGGCCTTTGGCGTGGCGCCGCCGCTGCTGCGCCTGCCTGCCGTGGGCCATGGCCATTGATTTGCGGCGGCCAGCCCGCCGGCTTGCCTTGGAGATGACAACGATGCCCCAGACGTTTTTGGCCCAACCCCAACCCCAACCCCAACCCCAATCCCGAACCCAGTCCCGAACTCGGTCTCGAACCCGACCCCAGCGCTGTGCTTGGCGGCCGGCCGCCGCCGTGGCCGCCAGCGTGGCGCTGCTGGGCCTGGCGCTGCCGGCCGCCGTGGCCGCGCCGGCCGTGAGCCGGCTCACGCCGCCCAGCGAGCTGTTTGCCAGCGGCCGGCCGGCGCCGGTGATCGCGCGTTTTCTGCCTGGCCAGCGCTTTGACCTGCAGGCCACGCTGCGGCCCGATGCGGGCCGGCGCATCGTGTCGGCCCGCTTCGCCATCGATGGCCAGCCGGTGGCCGCGGAGGTGGCGTTGCGCGACTGCGCCAGCGGCTGCCGCAAGGGCCTGGCGCCCGAGACGGCGGTGGCCACGGTGCGTGCGGTGACGGTGGATCAGGCCGGGCTGCACCGCTTCAGCGTCGAGGCGCGGCAGGACGACGGCGCCACGGTGCGTGCCGAGGGCAATTTCGAGATCGTGCCGTTCCAGACGCCGCTGGGCGGGCCGGTGAAGAACATCATCCTGCTGGTGGGTGATGGCATGGGCGTGGCGCACCGCACGGCGGCGCGCATCGTGCGCGGCGGTTATGCCCAGGGCAAGGTGATCGAGCCGCTGGCGATGGACAGCTTTCCGGCCACGGCCCTGGTCAAGACCGCGTCGCTGAACTCGGTGGTGACCGATTCGTCGCCGGGTATGACGGCCTATGTGCTGGGCAACAAGAACGACAACAACGAGCAGGGCGTGTTTCCGGACGACACGCTCGATGCCTTTGACAACCCGCGCATCGAGTATCTGTCGGAGTACCTGCACCGCACCCGCGGCCTGGCGCTGGGCATCGTGACCACCGCCGATGTGTTCGATTCGACCCCCGCCGGCAATGCGGTGCACACCAGCCACCGCGGGGCCGGCACTGGCATCGTCGACCAGTTTTTTGACGACCGCGCGCGCACCGGCCTGACGGTGCTGATGGGCGGCGGGCGCAAGTGGTTTCTGCCGGCCGGCACACCGGGCTCGGCGCGCAACGAGCGCTTCGACTACGCCTTCTCGGCCACCGAGCCGCACACCGCGCAGATCGTGCAGCGCTGGGGCGCGGCGCCGGGCGCCATCGACAGCCAGCGCGATCTGCTGGCCGACTTTCAGCGTGCGGGCTGGCGCTACGCCGCCACCCGCAGCCAGCTCGACGCGCTGGCGCCCACCGGCCACGAGCCCCTGCTGGGCCTGTTTGCGTTTTCGAACATGAACGTCGCGCTCGACAAGATCGACGGCCGGCGGCGCCAGGCGGCGGGATTGCCGGCCACCGGCGTGGTCGACGACTTCGGCCTGCCCGACCAGCCCATGCTCGACGAGATGGCGGCCAAGGCGCTGGCCGTGCTGGCCCGCCAGCCCAAGGGCTTTGTGCTGATGATCGAGGGCGCGTCGATCGACAAGCAGGCGCATGCGATGGACTCGGAGCGCTGGATGCTCGACACCCTCGAGTTCGACCGCGCGGTGGCGCTGGCGCAGGCGTTTGCGCGCCAGCGCGGCGACACCCTGGTGGTGGTGACGGCCGACCACGAATGCGCGGGTGCGGCCGTGATCGGCGCCTCGCGCGTGAGCGACAGCCGGCTGCAGGCGCTGGCCCAGGCCGGCGGCAAGGAGAACCTGCGCGATCCGGTGGTGGGCGTGTACGAGCAGGCCGGGTTTCCGCGTTACCGCATCGCTGCCGATGGCTACCCCGAGACGACCGACATCGACCAGCGCCTGCTGGTGGGCTATGGCGCCAACGCCGACCGCCACGAAGACTGGCGCACCAACCCCCGGCCCTGGCGCGATGCCAATGCGGTGGCACCCGGGGTGGCCGCGCGGGTCGCTTCGGGCGCGTCGGGCGCTGCGGCTGGAGGTGCGGCGAGTGGCACGGCGGGTGGGGCGGCGGCGGGCTCGGCTGGGGGCGTGGGCGCATCGGCGGCATCGGCTGCTGCGGCCGGCAGCACCGTGCTGCTGGGCTACCCGGCCAATGCCCTGGCGCGCGATGCCGAGGGGCGCTTCCTGGTCACCGGCCAGGTGCCGGGCAGCAGTGCGGCGCACACCGCCACCGACATTCCCTTGTCGGCCTTCGGGCCTGGGGCGCTGGCCTTTACCGGCGTGATCGACAACACCGACGTGTTCTTCAAGCTGGCCCAGGCGGCCGTGCGCGGCGTGGTGGCCCCGGCCAGCCTGGCCGGGCCCTGGCCGCAGCCGGCCCAGGCCACGCCCCGCCGCAGGCGCTGAGCCGACTCGCCGCAGTCGCCGCCAGGCCGGGAGAAACCCGGTATTGCAAACGATTGCAATGTGCCATCATGCGGCTGTGGGCAGCCGGTCGGGTGCCTGCGTCTGTGTCACTGCCATGAGTTTCGAGCCATGAGCGTCAGCGCCCCGAATGCCAGTGCGGCGGCCAGCCCCGCGGCGGCCGGCCTGCCCAAGCCCCACCTGTCGTTCTGGCAGGTGCTGAACATGAATGTCGGCTTCTTCGGCATCCAGTTCAGCTTCGGGCTGCAGCAAAGCAACATGAGCCCGATCTACCAGTACCTGGGCGCCGATGAAGCCAGCCTGCCGCTGCTGTGGCTGGCTGGCCCGGTCACCGGTCTGGTGGTGCAGCCCATCATCGGCGCGATGAGCGACCGCACCGACAGCCGCTGGGGCCGCCGCACGCCCTACTTCCTGATCGGCGCGCTGCTGTGCAGCCTGGGCCTGCTGCTGATGCCCTTCAGCCCGGCGCTGTGGTTCGCGGCCTCGCTGCTGTGGATCCTGGATGCGGCCAACAACGTCACCATGGAGCCCTACCGCGCCTACGTGAGCGACCGCCTGCCGCCGCAGCAGCACTCGATCGGCTTTCTGAGCCAGAGCGCCTTCACCGGCCTGGCGCAGACCCTGGCCTACCTGGCCCCCAGCCTGCTGGTGTGGCTGGGCATGAACAAGGACGCGGTCAACGGCAACAACATCCCCCACATCACCATCGCGGCCTTCCTGATCGGTGCGGTGTTCTCGATCAGCACCGTGTGGTGGAGCGTGCGCACCACGCCCGAGCTGCCGCTCAGCGCCGATGAGCGGGCGCGCATTCGCGCGCTGCCGCGCGGCGTGGCCGCCACCCTGGGCGAGATCTGGCAGGCCCTGCGCGAGATGCCGGCCACCATGCGCCGGCTGTGGTGGATGAAGCTGTTCCAGTGGTACGGCATGCTGTGCTACTGGATCTACATCGTGCCGGCGCTGGCCAGCAGCATGTTCGGCACGCGCGACGCGGCCTCGGTGGGCTTTCGCGATGCCGGGCTGCTGAACGGCCAGATCGGCGGCTTCTACAACGCCGTGGCCTGTGTGGCGGCCTTTGCCATGGTGCCGTTCACGCGGCGCCTGGGCGCCCAGCGTGTGCACGCCTTCTGCCTGGTGGCGGCGGGCATCGGCATGTGGGCCATTCCGGCCATCCGCGACAAGGCGCTGCTGTTCGTGCCGATGCTGGGCGTGGGCCTGGCCTGGGCCAGCATCATGGGCAATCCGTATGTGCTGCTGGCCGGCAGCATTCCGCCCGAGCGGGCGGGCGTCTACATGGGCATCTTCAACATGTTCATCGTGCTGCCCATGATCCTGCAGATGCTGACCCTGCCGCTGTACTACCAGTCGCTGCTGGGCGGCCAGCCCGAGAACGTGATCCGCCTGGCCGGCACGCTGCTGATCGCAGCCGCCGTGGCCGTGCTCTTCGTGCCCGGCCGCGCGGCCGGCGCCACCCACTCCAACACCTGAATCCGATGAAGAACCAGGTTCAACTGATCAGCTATGTCGACCGCCTCGGCGGCGGCAACATCGCGGCGCTGCAGGCCTTGCTGCGCGGCCCGCTGCAAGGCCTGTTTGGCGGCGTGCACCTGCTGCCCTTCTATCACCCGATCGACGGCTCGGATGCCGGCTTCGACCCGATCGACCACACCCGGGTCGACGCCCGGCTGGGCGACTGGGCCAGCGTGTCGGCCCTGACGCAGGACGTGGACGTGATGGCCGACGTGATCGTCAACCACATGTCGAGCCAGTCGCCGCAGTTTCTCGACTACTCGGCGCGGGGCAGCGAATCGGCCCACGACGGCCTGTTTCTCACGCTGGACGCGGTGTTTCCGCAGGGCGCCACCGAGCGCGATCTGCTGGCCATCTACCGCCCGCGGCCCGGCCTGCCCTTCACGATGGCCACGCTGGGCAATGGCCAGCGCCGGCTGCTGTGGACCACCTTCACCGCGCAGCAGGTCGACATCGACGTGCAGCACCCGCAGGGCCGGGCCTACCTCAGCGGCATCCTGCGCACGCTGGCCGCGGCCGGCATCCGCATGGTGCGGCTGGACGCGGTGGGCTATGCCATCAAGAAGGCCGGCGCCAGCTGCTTCATGATGCCGGAGACCTTTGCCTTCATCGACGCCTTCGCGGCCGAGGCGCGGGCGCTGGGCATCGAGGTGCTGGTCGAGATCCACGCCTACCACCGGCGGCAGATCGAGATCGCCGAGCGGGTTGACTGGGTGTACGACTTCGCGCTGCCGCCGCTGGCGCTGCATGCGCTGTTTTTTGGCAGCGCGGCGCCGCTCAAGCGCTGGATCGCGATCCGGCCGAACAATGCGCTCACGGTGCTCGACACGCACGACGGCATCGGCGTGATCGACATCGGCGCCGACGTGGCCGACCGGGCCGGCTCGCCCGGCCTGGTGCCACCGGCCGAGCTGGATCTGCTGGTGGAGCTGATCCACGAGAACAGCGGGGGCCAGAGCCGCCAGGCCACCGGCGCGGCAGCCAGCAACCTCGACCTGTACCAGGTGAACTGCAGCTTCTACGACGCCCTGGGCCGCGACGACGCGGCCTATCTGGCGGCGCGGGCCATCCAGTTCTGGCTGCCCGGCGTGCCGCAGGTGTACTACGTGGGCCTGCTGGCCGGCCACAACGACATGGCCTTGCTGGCGCGCAGCGGCGTGGGCCGCGACATCAACCGCCACCACTACAGCGCAGACGAGATTGCGGCCGACCTGCAGCGCCCGGTGGTGCGTGCGCTGTGCGGGCTGATCCGCCTGCGCAACAGCCACCCGGCCTTTGGCGGCGAGTTCGTGCTCGAGCCCAGCCCCGACGACCGCCTGCTGCTGGCCTGGCAGCACCAAACCGCCGATGGCGTGCTGCACGAGGCGCGGCTGGCGGTGGACCTGGTCGAACGCGTGGCGCTGCTGGAGTACAGCCTGCCTGTTGCGCCTGTTGCGCCTGTTGCGCCTGTTGCGCCTGGGGCGCCAGGTGAACCGGTTGAAGGCGCCGCCGCTGGCCAGGCCGGGCATGCAGGCCCGCGCCGGCGCCTGCGCCTGGATGCCGCGGCCGATTTTTCTGGCTGACGATGCAATCGTTGCCATCCCGCAACGTGATGACTCGGTCAAACCCTTCGGGAGACTTTGATTTTCAGGGTTTCGCCGGATAACGCAATCGATTGCAACGCGATGCAATCCAACCCGACACGCCATGATTCAGGGGTGCGCGCCGCCGGCCCCGATGCCCACCACCCACAGGAGACAAGACCATGAACCCCCGTGCCCTTTCGCTTCGCCCCGTGGCCGCTGCAGCCGCCACCGTGGCCGCCAGCCTGTGCCTGATGCCGGCGCTGGCCCAGGCCCAGCAGGCCGCAGCGGCCAGTGGCGCCGCGGCCGGTGACGGCCTCAAGCTCGACAGCGTGGTGATCACCGGCACCTCGACCGCGCGCACGAAGATGAAGCAGTCGGTGTCGCTGTCCACCCTCGACGGCGACTCGCTGCAAAACACCGTGGCCGCCAGCGCCACCGATGTGCTGCGCACCGTGCCCGGCCTGCGCGCCGAGTCGAGCGGTGGTGAGGGCAATGCCAACCTGGGCGTGCGTGGCCTGCCCATGAGCGACGGCGGCGGCCGCTATGTGCAACTGCAGGAAGACGGCCTGCCGGTGCTGCTGATCGGCGACATGTCGTTCGCCACCGCCGACCAGTTCGTGCGTGCCGATTTCATGACCGACGGCGTCGATGTGATCCGCGGCGGCTCGTCGTCAACTTTGGCCACCAATGCACCCGGGGCCATCGTCAACTTCCGCAGCAAGACCGGCAAGGCCGCCGGCGGTGCGCTGGGCTTCTCGACCGGGCTCGACCACCGCCAGATGCGGCTCGACTTTGCCTACGGCGGCAAGCTGGGCGATGGCCTGACGTTTCAGATGGGCGGCTTCTACCGCCATGGCGAAGGCCCGCGCAACACCGACGTGACGCTCGAGAACGGCGGCCAGTTCCGCGCCAACCTCACCAAGGACCTGGGCCAGGGCAGCTACCTGCGCGTCAACTTCAAGAGCCTGCATGACAAGACCCCCACCTACCTGCCGGTGCCGGTGGTGGCCAATGGCAGCAGGATCGAGACGATTGCCGGTGTCGATCCGCGCCAGGCCTTCTTCGTGAACAGCAAGTTCGCCAGCGATGTGGTGGTCGACAAGAACGGCAACCGCGTGGCCACCAACCCGGCCGACGGTCTGCAGGTGAAAGTGGATTCGATCGGCCTCGAAGGCCAGTTCAACCTGGGCGGCGGGCTGCAGATCACCGAGCGCTTTCGCAAGAGCGCGATCAGCGGCCGCTTCATCGGCGTGTTTCCGGCAGGCAGCCAGCCGGCCGACTATGCGGGCACGGCCAAGGTGTTCTCGGCGCACATCTTCAACACCTCGCTCGACGACATGGGCAATGTGTTCAACGACCTGCGCATCAGCAAGGAGCTGGCGCTGGCGGCCGGCAGCAAGCTCACGCTGGTGGGCGGCTTGTTCAACGGCCAGCAGAACGTGGGCCAGACCTGGTACTGGAACCGCTACAACATCGGCCTCGGCGGCGATGGCGCGGGCGTCTACAACAACGCCGGCGCCGCCAGCACCGGCGCGGTGGGCGATGCCACCACCACCTGGGGCGGCTGCTGCTTTCGCAACATCGACGTGCGCGTGACCGCCACCGCGCCCTACGCCGCCCTCACCTTCGAGCAGGGCCCGCTGAGCATCGACGCCAGCGTGCGCCACGACCGGCAACAGGGCAGCGGCACGCAGAAGTTCGGCAGCGCCACCACAGGCACCTGGAACCCGGCGCGGCTCAACGCCATCGGCTGGCGCAGCGACGCCACCTCGTACTCGGTGGGCGCCAACTACGAGCTGCAGCGCAACCTGGCGCTGTTTGCCCGCGCCAGCCACGGCGCCTCGTGGAAGTCGCCCGACCGCGTGGTGTGGGACCTGGACGTGGACAGCGGCAAGGCGCCCTACCCGCTCAACGAGATCGACCAGGTCGAGGCCGGCGTCAAGTACCGCGGCCAGGGCTTCTCGGCCTTCGTCACCGCCTTCTTCGCCAAGACCCGTGAAGGCGCCGGCTACGAGCTGACCACCCAGACGGTGAAGAACAACTCGTACGAGTCCAAGGGCATCGAGGCCGAGTTCTCCACCCAGATCGGCCCGGTGCGCCTGATCGGCGGCGCCACGCTCACCGATGCGCAGATCACCTCGGGCAGCAACATGGGCAAGACCCCGCGGCGCCAGGCCAGGCTGGTGTACCAGCTGTCGCCCAGCTACGTGATCGGGCCGGTCGAGTTGGGGGCCAGCATCGTGGGCACCACCAAGAGCCATGCGCAGGACGACAACGTGGTGGTGCTGCCGGGCTATGCCACGGTCAACACCTACCTGAACTACGAGCTGCGCGAGAACCTCACGCTGCAGCTGGGCGTGAACAACCTGTTCAACACCCTGGCCTACACCGAGGCCGAGGGCCAGAACAACCTGGGCACCAACCCGCTGTACATCGCCCGCGCCATCAACGGCCGCAGCGCCAAGCTGGCGGTGCGCTACAGCTTCTGAGCGGGCCCGGCCACCGGCGCCGGTGCCGGCGCCGGTGGCTGCGCGGAGGATGACGCCGGTGTTTGCGCTTGCGCCGGCGCGCCGCAGGACTGCCGCTGCACCAGGTGCGGCACCAGCTGCGGCACCAGCTGCGGCACCCGATCGGGCGCCAGCGCCGCGCTGGCGCCGCTGTCGCCCATCTGGGCGCGCAGCAGGCTCAGGGCCTGGGCGCCGTGGCCCTGCGGATCGGAATGCACCGTGGTCAGCGGCGGTGTGGCAAAGGCGGCCAGCGGAATGTCGTCGTAGCCCACCACCGCCACGTCCTGCGGCACGCGCAGGCCGGCCTGCTGGATGGCCTGCAGCGCGCCGAAGGCGATGGTGTCGTTGCCGGCAAACAGCGCCGTGATGCCCGGCCGCCGCGCCAGCAGCGCCCGCGTGGCGCGCCAGCCGCTCTCGGCGCTGAAGTCGCCGCGCGCCAGCCAGTGCGCCGGGGCGTCGATGCCGTGCTGTGCCAGCGCGTTGCGCCAGCCGGCCTCGCGCTGCGCCGCGGCATGGAACTCGGTGGACGCATAGTTGACGAAGCCGATCGCCCGATGGCCCAGCCCGATCAGGTGCTGCACCGCCAGCTGGGCCGATTGCGCCGTGTCGTCGCCCATGGCGTGGCGCGGTGATACCTCGGGCAGGCCGCAGCCCAGCACCACCAGCGGCAGGCCGGATTCGATCAGCTGCTGCACATGCGCCAGCTCGGCCGTGCGCAGGTGCGCCAGGATCAGGCCGTCGATGCGGCGGCTGCGCACCAGCTGCACAAAGTCGCCCGGCTCGCGCCCCGCCCCCTCGGTGGATTCGATCAGCAGCCGCAGGCCATGCTGGTGGCACTGGGCGTTGATGCTGGCCAGCAGCTGCGCCAGAAACGCATCCACATGCAGGTGCGCCAGGCTGGGCAGCACCAGGGCCACGGTGCCGGTGGCGCCGCCGGCCAGCATGCGCGCGGCGGCATGCGGCTCGTAGCCCAGCTCGCGCGCGGCCTGCAGCACCCGCTGGCAGGTGGCCTGGCTGATGCCGCGGTCGGTGATGCCGTTGAGCACGAAGGACACCGTGGTGCGCGACACCTGGGCACGCTGGGCCACATCGGCGCTGGTGGGCCCGCGGTTCAGGCCGGTGCGTTGGCTGCGATTCATTGAGGGTTAACCCTTAAACCTAACACGCGTTAGCTTTTTTACGATGCGACTAACGCGCTTTAGATTCAGTGTAGCGCGAGGTTTCTGGCCTTCTCCGAGATCACCCGTGACCCCAGCGTTCAACCCCGCCGAGCATCCGCACCGCCGGCTCAACCCGCTCACCGGCCGCTGGGTGCTGGTGTCGCCCCACCGCGCCAAGCGGCCCTGGCAGGGCCAGCAGGAGCCGCTGGACGCCACCGCCCGCCCGGCGCACGACCCCGACTGCTACCTGTGCGCCGGCAACGCCCGCATCACCGGCCAGCGCAATCCGCCCTACACCGGCACCTTCGTCTTCGACAACGACTTTGCCGCGCTCACCGCGGACGAGCTGGGGCCGGCCACCGGGGCCGAGCCTGAAGCCGCTGCGGCGTCAGGCAGCCTGTTCACCACCGCGCCGGCGCGCGGCCTCAGCCGGGTGATCTGCTTCTCGCCCGACCACGGCCGCACCCTGCCCGAGCTGCCGCTGCCGGCCATCCGCGGCGTCATCGACACCTGGTGCGCGCAGACCGCCG
Organism: Aquabacterium sp. OR-4; assembly: GCF_025290835.2. Lineage (NCBI taxonomy): Bacteria > Pseudomonadati > Pseudomonadota > Betaproteobacteria > Burkholderiales > Sphaerotilaceae > Pseudaquabacterium > Pseudaquabacterium prasiolae. The sequence goes on from NZ_JAOCQD020000003.1 coordinate 723,923, forward strand.
AGCTGGGCCGCCAATGGCGCTGGGTGCAGGTGTTCGAGAACAAGGGCGCGATGATGGGTTGCAGCAACCCGCATCCGCACGGCCAGGTGTGGGCCTGCGACTTCGTGCCCGAAGAGCCGGCGCTCGAAGACGCCCACCAGCGCGCCTGGCAGCAGCAGCATGGCCGCGTGATGCTGGCCGAGCTGGCCGCGCGCGAGGCCGCACTGGGCACCCGCGTGGTGGTGAAGACGCCGCTGTGGCTGGCCATCGTGCCGCACTGGGCCACCTGGCCGTTCGAGACCCTGCTGCTGCCGCGCTTTGCCGTGCAGCGCCTGCCCCAGCTCGATGAGGCCCAGCGTGCCGACCTGGCCGTGGCGCTGAAGGAGCTCACCGCGCGCTACGACAACCTGTTCGGCTGCTCGTTCCCGTACTCGATGGGCTGGCACGGCGCGCCGTTCGACCCCGCGGCCCCAGCCGCCGGCGGCAGCGGCGCCGCGCCGGGCGATGTGTCGCACTGGCAGCTGCACGCCCACTTCTACCCGCCGCTGCTGCGCTCGGCCACGGTGCGCAAGTTCATGGTCGGCTTCGAGATGCTGGCCGAGGCGCAGCGCGACCTCACGCCCGAGCAGGCCGCCGAGCGCCTGCGCGCCGTGCCCGCCCGCCACTACCTTGACCCCCTGCCCGCCAGCCCGGACTGACGCCATGACCTCCCTGATCGATGCCGACCTGCGCCAGCGCGTGCTGCGCAGTTTTGAGTCCAGCTTCGGCCACGCCCCGAGCGCACTGGTGCAGGCCCCGGGCCGCGTCAACCTGATCGGTGAGCACACCGACTACAACGGCGGCTTCGTGCTGCCCTGCGCCATCGACCGCCAGACCCTGGTGGCCCTGCGCCCGCGTGCCGACCGCCAGGTGCTGGTGGTGGCGGCCGACCGCCAGGGCGCGCGTGATGGCTTCTCGCTGGACGAGCCCATTGGCCACCGCGCCGACGCCAGCTGGAGCCACTACGTCCGCGGCATGGTGCAGGTGATGCTGGCCCACGGCCTGCCGCTGCAGGGCATGGAGCTGGCCATTGCCGGCAACGTGCCGCAGGGGGCGGGGCTGTCGTCGTCGGCCTCGCTCGAGGTGGCGGTGGGCCAGGCCTTCAAGACCGCGCAGGGCCTCGACGAGCTGCCGCCCACGCTGCTGGCCCAGCTGGCGCAGCGCGCCGAGAACGAGTTTGTCGGCATCCGCTGCGGCATCATGGACCAGCTGATCTCGGCCCGCGGCGAGCGCGAGCATGCGCTGCTGATCGATTGCCGCTCGCTGCAGGCCCGCGCCGTGCCCCTGCCCGCCGGCGTGGCGGTGATGATCGTGCACAGCCGCGTGCGTCGCGGCCTGGTGGACAGCGAGTACAACACCCGGCGCCAGCAGTGCGAGGCCGCGGCCGCCCACTTTGGCGTGCCGGCGCTGCGCGACGTGGGCCTGGCCCAGCTTGACGACCCGGCTGCCACCGCCGGGCTGGACGGCGTGGTGCTGCGCCGCGCGCGCCACATCGTGAGCGACAGCGCGCGCACCGTGGCCGCCGCCCAGGCGCTGGCGGCCGGTGATCTGCAGGCCATGGGCCGGTTGATGGCGGCTTCGCATGTCTCGATGCGCGACGACTTCGAGATCACCCATCCGGCGGTGGACGAGCTGGTGGCCATCCTGCAGCAGGCCATCGGCGCCGAGGGCGGCGCACGCATGACCGGCGGCGGCTTTGGCGGCTGCGCCGTGGCCCTGCTGCCCGAGGCCCGCGTGGCCGCCGCCACCGAGGCGGTGCGCAGCCACTACCGCTCGCCCGAGGGCGAGCCGGGCACGGTGTGGGTGTGCCGGGCGGCCGACGGCGCTTCAGCCGTGGCCTGATCGCCGCCGGCGGCTCGTCAGCCGTTGATCGCCAGCCGTTGATCGCCAGCCGTTGATCGCCTGCGGCGGCTTGGCATCCGCTGATCGCCAGCCGCTGACGCGACATCAGCTGCTCTGGCGCACCACCAGCTCGGTGCGCAGCAGCCGGCTGCCCACGCGCTCACCGGCCAGCTGGGCCAGCAGGCCCTGCACCAGCAGCACGCCGGCCTCGCTGATCGGCTGGCGCACGGTGCTGATCGGCGGCTCGAAGTTGGCCGCCAGCGCGATGTCGTCGTAGCCCACCACGCGCACGTCGTCGGGCACCCGGCGGCCATGGCGGCGCAGCGCGCTGATCACGGTCATGGCCATCAGGTCGGAGGCGCAGAACACGGCGTCAAAGGCCAGCTTGTCGCGCACCAGCTGATCGACCTCGCGGCGGATGTCGTCGGCCACAAAGGGCACCGGCCGGGCCAGTGCCGGGTCCACCGTGCGGCCGATGCGGGCATGGGCGCGCTCCCAGCCCTGCATGCGCTGGCCGATCTCGGGCAGCTCGGGGTCGCCCATGAACAGCACGCGCTGCGCACCGCGCTCGATCAGATGGGCGGTGGCCAGCTCGCCGCCGGCGATGTTGTCGCTGCCCACCGTGGCGTACAGCTGCTGCGGCATCTGCGCGCCCCACACCACGAAGGGCACACCCTGCACGGCCATGGCATTGAGCTGGTCGTGGTGATGCCACTGGCCCACCAGCACCACGCCCGAGGCCTGGCCGGTGCGCCAGGGCCGCGCGGCTTCATCCAGATGGCCGGCATCGACGCGGGTGATCAGCATGTCGTGGCCGCGGTCGGTCAGCGCATCCGCCAAGCTGCCGATCAGGCTCAGGAAAAACGGGTCGCTCAGGTGCTGCCGGGTTTCGGGGTCGTAGGGCACGATCACCGCCACGGTGCGGTTCTGCTTGAGCCGCAGGTTCTGCGCCCCGATGTTGATGCTGTAGTTGAGCGAACGCGCCAGCTCGGCCACGCGGGCACGGGTTTCGGCATTGACCAGGGTGCTGTCGGACAGTGCCCGCGACACGGTGGACACCGACACGCCGGCCAGCCGCGCAATGTCGGACATCTGCACCCGTGAGGGGCGCACCAGGCCGCCGGGGCCGGTTGGGGCGAGGCTTGCCGGGTCGGCGGCTGAAGCGGCGGGGGGTGGACGTACGGCGGACCATGCGGCAGACCATGCACTGGGGCGGGCGGGACGGCGGGCACTGCGTCCCGTGGGGGCTTGCGTGACGATGATGCCACGGCCCTCCTGGCCGCCACGCCCTTGCCGGGCGCGGCTTCAGCCGGCCAGGCCCTTCAGCGCCTCAGGGTGTTCCCGATGGTCGGCGATGTACTGGCGAATGATGTCGTCGAAGCTGGCATCGGCCTGCAGGCCCAGCGCCTGGGCGCGCGCCGCCGACGCCGCCTGCGGCCAGCGCGCCACGATGCCGGCAATGCGCACGTCGTGCTGGAAGCTCACCCGCGCGCGCACGGCCGGGCCGGCCACGCGCTCGAGTGCATCCAGCATCTGCTGCACGGTGACGGTGAGGCCCGGCAGGTTGAGCGCGGTGCGGCCGGCGTAGGCGTCGCGGCTGGCCTCGTACACGGCGATCAGCCCGGCCACGGTGCTGGCCGGCGAGGCCACCGGGTGCGAGGTCTCGGGCGCCACCGGGCACACCGACGGCTCGCCCGCCAGCGGCTCACGGATGATGCCGCTGAAGAACGACGAGGCGGCGCCATTGGGCCGGCCGGGGCGCACGGTGACGGTCATCAGCCGCGCGCTGCGGCCGTCGATGAAGCCCTTGCGGGTGTAGTCGGCCACCAGCTGCTCACAGATGTACTTCTGGATGCCGTAGCTGGTTTGCGGCGTGGGCAGGGTGTTGTCGGTCACCACGGCCGGCATCGGGTGGGCCTCGTCAGGCCGAACACCGCCACCGAGCTGCTGAACACCAGGCGCGTGGGCGCCGCCCCGGCCTGCACGCGGGCGCGCAGGGCATCGAGCAGCGCACGGGTGCTGTCGAGGTTGGAGCGCAGGCCCAGCTCGAAATCGGCCTCGCACTCGCCCGATACCGCGCTGGCCAGATGGAACACGCCGTCAAAGGCCTCGTCGCGCAGCGCCTCGCACTGCGCCAGCAGCGGGCTGGTGCGGGCCTGCACGCGCGGGTCGGCGGCCAGATCGGCCAGGTGCGGGCCCAGCGCGAACTGGTCGGACAGCACGATGCAGCGGATGGGCGTGCCAGCCAGCGTGCCGCGGGCCAGCAGGGTGCGCGCCAGGCGCGCGCCGACGAATCCGGCGCCGCCGGTGATCAGGATCTTCATGTCAGGGTCTGGCTCGGCTTGGTGGGCTTGGAGGTCTTGGCGGTCTTGGCGGGGGCCGCCGGGCGGGCGGGCTTCGGCGACCGTGGCGCCTTCAGCGGCGGCGCGGGCAGGGCCAGCGAGGGCAGCTTGCGGCGCGGCGAGCCGAGCACCTGCTCGATGTCTTCCTGCGCGCCGTCGATCTGCAGCAGCGAGGCGCGCTCGGCGCGGTCGGCGTCGCGGGCGATCAGCGCATCCAGCACGGCGCGGTGCAGCGGCAGCGATTGCGCGGGGCCGTCAGGCCGCGAGGTCGAGATCTCGAAGCTGGTGCGCAGCAGCGCGCCCAGCGCCTTGCCCATCTGCACCATCATGCGGTTGTGGCAGGCGTGCAGCAGGCCCTGGTGAAAGCGCAGATCGTGGGCCACGTAGTCGCCGCCCAGCTCGATGGCGGCCTTCATGCCGGCATAGGCGGTCTCGATCTCGGCAATGTCGGCGGGCGTGGCGCGCTCGGCCGCCATGCGCACGGCGGCCGGCTCGACGATGCGGCGCAGCTCCTGCAGATCACGCAGAAACTCGCGCGTGAGGCCGATGCGCGACTGCCAGGCCACCACCGAGGGATCGAACCAGTTCCACTGGTCGGCCGGCAGCACGCGCGTGCCCACCTTGGGCCCGGTGGTCACCAGGCCCTTGGCCACCAGCGACTTGATGGCCTCGCGCACCACGGTGCGGCTGACGCCCAGCTCGGTGCACAGCTGGGCCTCGGGCGGAATGCTGCCCACATGGCCGTAGCGGCCCGACACGATGGCCTCACCCAGCAGATCGAGTGTGTGGCCCAGGACGTTCTTGATGGCGTTCATGAGCCCGCGATTGTCACAGCGAGGCGGTCACGCCGCCGTCGACGTACAGGATGTGGCCGTTGACGAAGGCCGCGGCGTCGCTGGCCAGAAACACGCAGGCCGGCGCCAGTTCTTCCACCTCGCCCCAGCGGCGGCTGGGCGTGCGGCTGAGCAGCCAGCCGCTGAAGGTGTCGTCGGCCACCAGCTTGGCGGTGAGCTCGGTCTTGAAGTAGCCCGGCCCCAGGCCGTTCACGGTGATGCCGTGCGGCCCCAGGTCGATGGCCATGCCCTTGGTCAGCATCTTCACCGCGCCCTTGCTGGCGGCATAGGGCGCGATGCCGGGGCGGCCCAGCTCGCTTTGCACCGAGGCGATGTTGATGATGCGGCCGCGCTGGCGGCCCACCATGCGCCGCGCCACGGCCTGGCCCACGATGAACAGGCTGTCGACATTGGTGCGCATGATGTCGGCCCAGTCTTGCGCGGCAAACTCGTGGAAGGCACCGCGGCGCTGGATGCCGGCGTTGTTGACCAGGATCTCCACCGGCGCCAGCTCGGCCTCGATGGCGGCCACGGCGGTGTCGACCTGCGCGGCGTCGGTCACGTCGAAGGTGCGGGCCTGCACGTTGAGGCCTTCAGCGGCCAGCGTGGCGCGGGCGGCCTCGAGCTTGCCGGCGTCGCGGCCGTTGAGCACCACTGCGGCGCCGGCCTGGGCCAGGCCGCGGGCCAGGGCCAGGCCGATGCCGGCCGACGAGCCGGTGACCAGGGCCAGCTTGCCATCGAGGCGGAAGGTGGAGGCGTCGATCATCGAGCGTGCGGCCGGTGGGTCACAGGCGCTGCTGCGAGGCGCCGTCGAACACATGCGCCTTCACCGGGTCGTACTGCAGGTACACCGTGTCGTCGGGCTGGGCGGCGGTGCGGCCATGCATCACCACCACCAGGCGGGTGTCGCCCACCTGCACCAGCAGCTCGGTCTCGGCACCGGTGGGCTCGACCACCACCACACGCGCGGCAATGCCGTGCCGGCCGCCGGGGCCGGCCGCCGGGCCATCGGCCAGGCGCAGGTCGGTGGGCCGGATGCCGTAGTGCACGGCCTGGCCGGACCTGGCGGCCGAGCCGGGCGGCAGCGGCCAGTCCACGCCCAGCGCCTGCACCGCGCCATCGGCCACCGCGCCCTCGAACACGTTCATGGCCGGCGAGCCGATGAACTGCGCGACGAACAGGTTGCCTGGCCGGTCAAACAGCTCGAGCGGCGTGCCGATCTGCTCGACGATGCCGTCGTGCATCACCACGATGCGGTCGGCCATGGTCATGGCCTCGATCTGGTCGTGGGTGACGTAGACGGTGGTGGTCTTCAGGCGCTGGTGCAGGGCCTTGATCTCGGCGCGCATGGCCACGCGCAGCTTGGCGTCGAGGTTGGAAAGCGGCTCGTCGAACAAGAACACCTTGGGGTCGCGCACGATGGCGCGGCCCATGGCCACGCGCTGGCGCTGGCCGCCCGACAGCTCGCGCGGGTAGCGGCCCAGCAGATGGTCAAGGTTCAGGATCTTGGCCGCCTTGGCCACCCGCTCGGCCGTGGTGGCGGCATCGGCCTTGCGCAGGCGCAGGCTGAAGCCCATGTTCTCGCCCACCGTCATGTGCGGGTACAGGGCATAGCTCTGGAACACCATCGCGATGTCGCGGTCCTTGGCCTCGAGCTCGTTGACCACCTTGCCGTCGATCAGGATCTCGCCGCCCGAGATCTCCTCCAGACCGGCCAGCATGCGCAGCAGGGTGCTCTTGCCGCAGCCCGAGGGGCCGACGAGCACGACGAATTCACCGTCGGCAATGTCGGTGCTGATGCCATGCAGCACCTTGACCTTGCCGCCATAGGTTTTCTGGACATTGCGAAACGAGACTGCAGCCATGATGTTTGTGAGTTAGCTTTTTACAGCGCCGGCGGTGAGGCCGGAGACCATGTAGCGCTTGAAGGCGTAGTAGATGGCGGCGGGCGGCGCGGCGTAGACCAGGCCGGTGGCCATCAGCACCTCCCACGGCGAATCGTCGGCGGCCAGAAAATTGCCCAGTGCCACGGCCAGCGTGATGTCGGTCTCGGCCGAGAGCAGCAAAAAGCCGTAGAGGTATTCGTTCCAGGCCAGCAGCAGCGCGTAGGTGCCCACCGCCACCAGGCTGGGCACCATCAGCGGCACATACACCAGGCGAAACAGCTGCAGCGGGCTGGCGCCGTCGATGCGCGCCGCTTCGTCCAGCTCCCAGGGCAGCTTGTCGCTGGCCTGCTTGAGCACCCAGATGCAGTAGGGCGTGGCAATCGTCACCATGGCCAGGATCAGCGACCAGTGGTTGTTCAGCAGGCCGTAGGTGGCCATGGTCTTGTACATCGGCACGGCCAGAAAGGCCGCGGGGATGAAGTAGGTGAACAGCGCCAGGTTCATCACCGTGCGGCCGCCGCGCACCTTGAGCCGGCTGATCGCAAAGGCCGCGCAGGTGGCGATGCCCAGCGTGATCACGCCCACGCTCACCGCAATGAACAGCGAGTTGCCCAGCTGCGTCCAGAAGTGGGTGAGGTAGTAGTGCTTTTGCTGGAACACGGTGGCGAAGTTGTCCAGCGTGGGCTCCTTGGGCCACAGGCGGCCGCTGGTGGCCTGGTCACGCGGCGAGATCGCGAACAGCATCAGGTGGTAGACGGGGATCAGCGTCCACAGCAGCACCGGAATGCCCACCAGCAGCAGCTGGGCCTCGGTGATGAACTTCTTGAGTTTCATGTCAGCCGGCTCACTTCGACAGGCGCTTCATCATCAGGAACACCATCGGCAGCACCAGCGGCAGCGCGACGACGATGGTGGCCATGGCCAGCTCGATCTGATCGAGCCGCAGGTAGCGGATGCCGAGCGTGGCCAGCACATGGGTCAGGTCGGCCGGGCCGCCGCCGGTGAGCAGGTAGACGCTGTTGAAGTCACCCAGGGTCCAGATCATCGACAGCACGCTGCTGGTGATGTACAGGCCGGCCATCGACGGCCAGGTGATGAAGCGGAACTTCTGCCAGCGGGTGGCGCCGTCGACGCTGGCGGCCTCGTAGTGCTCGGCCGGAATGGCCAGGCGGCCGGCCAGCAGGATCAAGGTCCAGAAGGGCAGTGACTTCCAGATGTGCATCAGCATCGAGAAGCTCAGCGCCAGCATCGGGTCGTTGAGCCAGTTCGGCCCGTCGAGCCCGGTGAGCTTGAAATAGGTGGTGTTGATCACGCCCCATTCGGGGTTGAGCATGAAGCGCACGCTCAGGATCGTGGGAATGCTGGGCACCGCCCACGGCAGGATGAAGATGGCCGAGAGGATCTTGATCCACCAGCGCGCGGTGACGAAAAATCCCGACAGCCCCAGCGCGATCAGCATCTTCAGGTTCACCGCCACCACGATGAAGATCACCGTGTTGATGGCCGTGCGAAAGAAGATCGGGTCTTCGAACAGCTTCACATAGCTGGACGGATGGCGCGCCAGCCACAGGCCGTAGCCCACCGGGTACAGCACGAAGACGACGAACACCAGCAGGTAGGGCAGCAGCATCGCCCGGCCCCAGAAGGTCCAGGGGCTCATCGGCCGTGCAGGTAGCGGTGCGGGAAGGGCTGCGGTGCTCATGGCTCGCTGTATTCAGACATCGACAGAAGCGCTGTCAGGTCGGCGGGGATAGGGCGATGGGCACGACCGGGGCGCGCCACGCACGCGCGCAGCGCCGTGCACCTTCAAGCAGTCGCGCCAGCCCGGCTTGGCCGGGCTGGCCGGGACGCCCCCCTGGGGGGGAAGCGCCCCTGGGCGCTTCGGGGGGGCTTAGTTCGCGGCGACGGTCTTGATGCGCGAGATCATCTCGTCCACCGCCTTGTCCACCGGCACCTTCTCGCTCAGGATGCGGTTCATGGCCTTGGCCCAGACGTTCTCGTTGTTGAGCACCGTGAACTTGTAGTTCTTGGTGAACTCGAACGGCACCGTGCCGCTCTTGAACTGGTTGTACACGGCCACGCGGTGGGCATCGGCCTTCCAGAAGGCGCTCTCCTGTGCCGTCTTCTGCACCGGGAACCAGCGGCCCTGCGAGCCTTCCACATACGGCGTGAGGTTCTTCTCGTCGAGCATGAAGCTGACGAACTGCTTGGCCAGCGCCTTCTGCTTGGCGTCCTTGAAGATCACGCCCACCTTCACCGCGGCGCGGTACTGCATCTTGCTGCCGTCGGGCTTGGTCGGGAAGCCGGCGGTGGCGATGTTCTCGGCGTAGTTCTTCTTGGCCGTGGCGCGCTGGGCCTCGGTGAGCGTGGCGTTGGTGCTGTCATCGAGCCACTTGGCGGCAATCGAGATCGTCGCGTTGTGGGTCAGGATGATGGTCTTGTTGTGGAAGGCGACGTTGTTGTCGGGGTCCTTCCAGGCGGTGGACGACGGCGGCGTGCAGTTCTTGCCGTACACCGAGGTGTAGTCGGTCATCGCATTGATCAGGCCCTGGCGCACGGCCGGGTCGTCGACCAGCAGCTTGCCCGAATCGTTCACCAGCTTGACGTTGTGCGCGTCCATGAAGGTCAGGAACGAGTAGAACGCGTCGCTCGAATCCACGCCCATCGGGAAGCCGGTGGCATAGCCGCGCGAGCCGGTCTTCTGGCGGTAGGCGCTCTGCACCTTGTCGCACCAGAAGCTCCAGTAGCCCTTCCAGTCTTTCGGGATGTCGGTGTCCTTGAAGCCCGCCTCGGCCAGCATGTCCTTCCAGTACTGGATGTGCATGGTCTGCTGCTTGATCGGGAAGGCGTAGTACGCGCGCTTGCCGTCGGCGTTGTTCAGCAAGAAGGCGGTGGACAGCGCCTGCGGCTCGAACTTGGCGCGCAGCGGATCGATGATCGAGCTGAGGTCTTCGAGCTTGCCGTCATAGGCCCACTTGGCCGCCACCTGGAAGTCGTACACGTCGCCATAGGCCACATCGGGCGGGTTGCCGGCATCGAGTGCGGCCACGCTCTTGGGGATGATTTCCTGCGGCGCATACAGCGACAGCGCGACCTTGCTCTTGGTCTTTTCCTCGAAGGCCTTCACGGCGGCAAACAGTGCGTCGTCCTCGCCCTTGTAGTAGCCCTTGTTCCACCACACGGTGAGGGTCTGCTGGGCAAATGCCGAGGTGGTGGCCATCAGGCCGGCGGCGATCAAGGCGCCGGTGATCCAGTTGCGTGCATGCATCGAGATGTCTCCAGTCGTGGCCCGTTGGGCGGGCTTGTCAATGGCGGTCATGCCGGATGATGATCGTATGATGAATGATGTCTGCTCAGCCCGGGACTTACCCGTGGCCGCGGCACTCGGGCACCGGCGTGGGCGGTGTCTGGCCGCTGAAGTGGGCGGCCAGATTGGCCTGCGCCAGATCGGCCATGGCCTGGCGCGTGGCGCGCGTGGCACTGCCGATGTGCGGGGCCAGCACCACCTGCGGCAGCGCGCGCAGGCGCTCGGGCACCCGCGGTTCGTCGGCAAACACATCGAGGCCGGCGCCGGCGATCACGCCGCGCTCGAGGGCGTCGATCAGCGCGGCTTCGTCCACCACCGAGCCGCGGGCCACATTGACCAGGATGCCGCGCTCGGCCGAGCTGCCGCCCAGCGCGGCCAGCACCTGGGCATTGACCAGGTGGCGGGTGCCGGCACCGCCGGGCGTGATCAGCACCAGAAAGTCGCTCTCGGCGGCCAGGGCCTGGGCACTGGGCAGGTAGCGCCAGGGCAGCCCGGGCTTGGCCGAGCGCGCGGTGTAGGCAATGGCCATGTTGAAGGCCGCGGCGCGCTGCGCAATGGCCTGGCCGATGCGGCCCATGCCCACGATGCCCAGGCGCGCGCCGCTCATCTTGCGTGCCAGCGGCAGTGGCCCGGCGGCGGCCCACTGGCCGCTGCGCACATGGTGGTCGGCCAGCGGGATCTGGCGCGCGGTGGCCAGCATCAGGGCCAGGGCCAGGTCGGCGACATCGTCGTTGAGCACATCGGGCGTGTGCGTGACCATCACGCCGCGGGCACGGGCGGCGGCCACGTCGATGCCGTCGTAGCCCACGCCCATCACCGAGATCACCTCCAGGGCCGGCAGGCTGGCGATGAGCTCGGCGCTGACCTTGCTTTCGCCGCTGGCCGCAATGCCGCGGATGCGCGGCGCCACGGCGGCAAAGGCGGCCGGATCGCTCTCGTGCAGGCGGTCGTGCAGCGTGAAGGCGGCGCGCAGCTGCGGCTCGAGCAGGGGCGACGGGCGGGTCACCGACAGGATCTCGGCCGGGGCCTGCGCGGCTGTGCCCGCTGGCGTGGATGGGGGTGCGTTCACCGCTGCGCTCTCCTGCAAAAACTCGGGGGTTCCACGGGTATTCGGCTCAATCGTCATACCATAGTATCTCGACACAACAAACCCGGGCGCCCGGGAAAACGAGAACACCGGCCGCCCGCAAAGCCAGAGCACCGTGAGCACACGATGAGCGACACACCGAAGAAAAAACGCGCCAAGGATCTGCGCAGCCAGCAGTGGTTCGGCCGCCAGGACCGCGACGGCTTTGCCTACCGCAGCTGGGTCAAGGGCAAGGGCGTGCCGCACGACCAGTTCGACGGCCGGCCGGTGATCGGCATCTGCAACACCTTTAGCGAGCTCACGCCCTGCAACAGCCATTTCCGCACGCTGGCGGAACAGGTGAAGATCGGCGTCTACGAGGCCGGCGGCTTTCCGCTCGAGTTTCCGGTGATGAGCCTGGGCGAGACCCTGCTGCGCCCCACCGCCATGCTCTACCGCAACCTGGCCAGCATGGATGTCGAAGAGAGCATCCGCGGCAACCCGATCGACGGTGTGGTGCTGCTGATGGGCTGCGACAAGACCACGCCCAGCCTGCTGATGGGCGCCGGCAGCGTGGACCTGCCCACCATCGGCGTCAGCGGCGGGCCCATGCTCAACGGCAAGTGGCGCGGCCAGGAGCTGGGCAGCGGCACCGGCGTGTGGAGCATGAGCGAGCAGGTGCGCGCCGGCACGCTGAAGCTGGCTGATTTTTTCGAAGCCGAGAGCTGCATGCACCGCAGCCACGGCCACTGCATGACCATGGGCACCGCCAGCACCATGGCCAGCATGGTCGAGGCGCTGGGCGTGGGCCTGCCCGGCAATGCCGCCTACCCGGCGGTCGACGGCCGGCGCAATGTGCTGGCGCGGGCCGCCGGCCGGCGCATCGTCGAGATGGTGCATGCCGACCAGACGCTGTCGAGCATCCTCACCCGAGAGGCCTTCGAGAACGCCATCCGCACGCTGGCGGCCATTGGCGGCAGCACCAATGCGGTGATCCACCTGATCGCCATTGCCGGCCGCCTGGGCGTGCCGCTGTCGATCGACGATTTCGACCGCCTGGCCAGCGAGCTGCCCTGCCTGGTGAACCTGCAGCCCAGCGGCGAACACCTGATGGAAGACTTCTGCTACGCCGGCGGCCTGCCGGTGGTGATGCGCCAGCTGCTCGAGGCCGGCCTGCTGCACGGTGAGGCCATCACCGCCAACGGCCGCAGCATGGCCCAGAACGTGGCCGAGGCCGAGAACTTCGATCCGCGCGTGATCAAGACCATGGCGGCGCCCTTCAAGCCCGCCGCCGGCATTGCCGTGCTGCGCGGCAACCTGGCACCGCGCGGCGCGGTGATCAAGCCCAGCGCGGCCACGCCGGCGCTGATGCAGCACACCGGCCGCGCGGTGGTGTTCGAGAACAGCGACGACTTCCATGCCCGCATCGACGACGAGGCGCTCGATGTCGACGAGACCTGCATCCTGGTGCTGAAGAACTGCGGCCCCAAGGGCTACCCGGGCATGGCCGAGGTGGGCAACATGCCGCTGCCGCCCAAGATCCTGCGCAAGGGCATCACCGACATGGTGCGCATCAGCGATGCGCGCATGAGCGGCACCGCCTACGGCACCGTGGTGCTGCACACCGCGCCCGAGGCCGCGGCCGGTGGCACGCTGGCCCTGGTAAAAAGCGGTGACCTGATCACGCTGGACGTGGCCGGCCGCCGCCTGCACCTGCATGTGGACGATGCCGAGCTCGAGACGCGCCGCGCCGCCTGGCAGCCGCCCAAGCCACCGCTGGACAGCGGCTACTGGAAACTCTACGTCGACCATGTGCTGCAGGCCGACGAGGGGGTCGATCTCGACTTCCTGCGCGGCAAGCGTGGCGCCTTCGTTCCCAAAGACAACCACTGACCTCACCGCCCCATGAGCACTGTCAACAACAAGTACGCCCTGGTCACGGGCGCCAGTTCCGGCATCGGCCGCGCCTGCGCCCTGGGCCTGCTGGCCGAGGGCTGGACCGTGGCCCTGGTGGGCCGCCGTGCCGATGCGCTGGCCGAAACCGCCGCGGCGGCCGGTGCGGCCGCCAGCCGCGCCCATGCCCTGCCCTGCGATGTGAGCGACGAACACGCGGTGGCCGCGTTGTTCGACACCGTGCGCCAGCGCTTCGGCCGGCTCGACCTGCTGTTCAACAACGCCGGCGTGTCGCTGCCCAACACCTTGCCGGGCGATCTGTCGGCCAGCGAGTGGCGGCGCGCGGTGGATGTCAACCTGCACGGCATGTTCTTCTGCCTGTCGGCGGCCTTCAGGCAGATGCAGACGCAAACGCCGCAGGGCGGGCGCATCATCAACAACGGCTCGATCTCCGCCCATGTGCCGCGGCCCGGCACCATTGCCTACACGGCCACCAAGCATGCGGTGAGCGGCCTGACCCGCGCCGCCGCGCTGGACGGCCGCAACTTCGACATCGCCGTGGGCCAGATCGACATCGGCAACGTGGCCAGCGACATGACGCTGAAGATGGCCGCCGGCGTGCCCCAGCCCGATGGCAGCGTGCGCCCCGAGGCGCGCATGGACATGGGCTCGCTGGTCGAGACCTTCATGGCCATGACCCGCCTGCCGCTGAGCGCCAATGTGCTGTTCACCACCGTGATGGCCACCAGGATGCCCTTCGTGGGCCGTGGCTGACCGTTCACCAAGGCCCGACATGACCCTCGCCTGCCAGATCCACGCCGCGCACGACCTGCGCCTGGTTGATGAAGCCCCGCCTGAACTGGGCCCGCACGATGTGCGCCTGCGCCTGGGCGCCGGCGGCATCTGCGGCTCCGACCTGCACTACTACACCCATGGCCGGGTGGGCGCGTTCACGGTGCGCCAGCCGCTGGTACCAGGGCACGAGGCCTCGGGGGTGGTGGATGCGGTGGGCAGCGCCGTCACGCGGGTGCAGGCCGGTGACCGCGTGGCCTGCAACCCCTCGCATGCCTGCGGCCGCTGCAGCTACTGCCGCGCCGGCCGCGGCAACCTGTGCCGCAGCATGTTCTTCCTGGGCAGCGCCAGCGTTTTTCCGCATGCGCAGGGCATGTTCCGCGAGCGTTTCGTGCTGGGCGAGGCCCAGCTCACGCCCATCACCGAGGCCCACATCAGCCTGGGCGAGATCGCCTGCGCCGAGCCGCTGTCGATCGGTCTGCATGCCATCCACCGCGCCGGGCCGGTGCTGGGCGAGACGGTGTTCATCACCGGCGGCGGCACCATCGGCTGCATGACGGCGCTGGCCGCGCGCCTGGCCGGCGCGGCGCGCGTGATCGTGGCCGATGTGCAGCCGCGCGCGCTCGAGGTGGCGCTGCAGTGCGGTGCCGACGAAGTGCTGCGCAGCGACCAGGTCGACATCGCGGCCTGGGCCGATGTGGCCGAGGTCAGCCTCGAGTGCGCCGGCCACCCCGGTGCGCTGCTGAGCTGCCTGACGGTCACCCAGCGCGGCGGCCGCATCATCCAGGTGGGCACGCTGCCCGACGAGATCGCGTTTCCGGCCAACAAGATCATGGCCCGCGAGCTGGACTACCGCGGCGTGTTTCGCGCCCACCTGGCCTTTGACTGGGCGGTGCAGGCCATCCGCAGCCGGCGTGTGGATGTGCGCCCGCTGATCAGCGCCCAACTGCCGCTCAGCCGTGCGCAAGAGGCCTTCGACCTGGCACTCGACAAGACCCGCAGCACCAAGGTGCAGCTGGTGACCTGACCCACCCGCCGAAGCGCCGGCGTCGGCTGGGCTGCTTCGCCGACCTGCCCTGACTTCCACGCTGGAGACCCCGATCCCATGACCACGACCCAGCCCGGCCGCCTGGCCGGCAAGACCGCCCTCGTCACCGCCGCCGGCCAGGGCATCGGCCGCGCCACCGCGCTGGCCTATGCGGCCCAAGGTGCGCGCGTGATCGCCACCGACATCAACACCGCGCTGCTCGACAGCCTGGCCGCCGAGCTGGCGGGCCTGGGCCCGGGCCACGCCGTGCAGCGCCTGGATGTGACCGACCCCGAGGCGATCCGCGCGCTGGCCCAGGCCCACCCGCAGGTGAACGTGCTGTTCAACGGCGCGGGCTTTGTGCACGCCGGCAGCGTGCTGCAGTGCACCGAGGCCGATTTCGACATGGCCGTGACGCTGAACGTGCGCTCGATGTTCCGCACCATCCAGGCCTTTGCACCGGCCATGCTGGCGGCCGGTGGTGGCGCCATCGTCAACGTGGCCTCGGTGGCCGGCAGCATCAAGGGTGCGCCCAACCGCTTCATCTACGGCACCACCAAGGCGGCCATCATCGGCCTGACCAAGGCAGTGGCGGCCGACTTCATCACCCAGGGCGTGCGCTGCAACGCCATCTGCCCGGGCACGGTGGAGTCGCCCAGCCTGCGTGACCGCATCGCCGCCCAGGCCGCCGCCAGCGGCCAGACGCTTGCGCAGGTGGAGGCCGCCTTCGTGGCCCGCCAGCCCATGGGACGCCTGGGCCAGGTGAGCGAGATCGCCGCGCTGGCGGTGTACCTGGCCAGCGATGAATCCTCCTTCACCACCGGCACGGCCCAAGTCATTGACGGCGGCTGGAGCAACTGACCTCTCTCGACAGAAAGCACCGAGCATGAAACTCCTCCGCCACGGCCCGCGCGCCAACCCCAAACCCGGCCTGCTCGATGCGCAGGGCCAGGTGCGTGACCTGTCGGGCCTGATCGGCGACATCACGCCGGCCACGCTGTCGCCCTCGTCGCTGGCGGCGCTGGCCAGCATGGACGCCGCCACGCTGCCGGTGGTGCCGCAAGGCGAGCTGCAGGTGCCGTTCACCGGCATGAGCAAGTTCATCGCCATCGGCGTGAACTACGCCGACCACGCGGCCGAATCCAACCTGCCCATCCCGGCCGAGCCCATCGTGTTCCAGAAGACGGTCGAAAGCGCCGTGGGCTGCAACCACCCGGTGGTGCTGCCCAAGGGCTCGGTGAAGACCGACTGGGAGGTCGAGCTGGGTGTGGTGATCGGCAGCCGCGCGCGCTACGTGGCCGAGGCCGATGCGCTGCAGCATGTGGCCGGCTACTGCGTGATCAACGACGTGTCCGAGCGCGAGTACCAGATCGAGCGCGGCGGCACCTGGGACAAGGGCAAGGGCTGCGACACCTTCGGCCCCATCGGCCCCTGGCTGGTGACCGCCGACGAGGTGGGTGACCCGCAGAACCTGGCCATGTGGCTGGAGGTGAACGGCCATCGCTACCAGAACGGCAACACCAAGACGATGATCTTCTCGGTGGCCAAGATCGTGGCCTACGTCAGCCAGTTCATGACCCTGAACCCCGGCGACGTGATCACCACCGGCACGCCGCCGGGCGTGGGCATGGGCGTCAAGCCCAACCCCGTGTTCCTGAAGGCCGGCGACGTGATCCGCCTGGGCATCGAGAAGCTGGGCGAGCAGCAGCAGACCGTGCACGCCTGGGATGCGGCCCTGATCGACCGCTGACCGCACCGCAAGGCATCGCCCATGAGCACCGGTCCCGTGATCCGCATCCATGCCGATGACAATGTCGTCATCGCGCGCCAGCAATTGGTGGGCGGCCTGGCGCTGCCGGCCGAGGGCATCACCGTGGCCGGCCTGGTGCCGCCAGGCCACAAGCTGGCCACGCAGCCCATCCGGCAGGGCCAGCCGGTTCGGCGCTACGGCCAGATCATCGGCAGCGCCACGCGCGACATCGCGGCCGGCGAGCATGTGCACACGCACAACCTGGCCTTCAGCGCCTTCGAGCGCGCCCACGAGCCTGGCGCCGCGGCCACGCCCACCGCCTATGAGGCGGCGCCGGCCAGCTTCATGGGCATCGTGCGCGCCGATGGCCGCGTGGCCACGCGCAACTACATCGGCGTGCTCACCAGCGTGAACTGCTCGGCCACCGCGGCGCGGGCGATTGCCGACCACTTCCGGCGCGACATCCGACCGGAGGCCCTGGCCGACTATCCCAACGTCGACGGTGTGGTGGCGCTGACCCACGGCATGGGCTGCGCCACCGCCAGCGACGGCGAAGAACTGCAGGTGCTGCGGCGCACGCTGGGCGGCTATGCCCGGCACCCCAACTTTGCCGCCGTGCTGGTGGTGGGCCTGGGCTGCGAGACCAACCAGATCCAGGGCCTGATCGCGCAGGAAGGCTTGCAGGAGGGTGCGAAGCTGGCCGCCTTCAGCATTCAAGACACCGGCGGCACGGCCAAGACCGTGGCGCGTGGCATCGAACTGGTGAAGGCCATGCTGCCCGAGGCCAACCGCGTGACGCGCCAGCCGGTGCCGGCCCGTCACCTGGTGGTGGGCCTGCAGTGCGGCGGATCGGACGGCTACAGCGGCATCAGCGCCAACCCGGCGCTGGGCGCCGCGGTGGACCGCCTGGTGCGCCACGGCGGCACCGCCATCCTCAGCGAGACGCCCGAGATCTACGGCGGCGAGCACCTGCTCACCCGCCGCGCCGTGAGCGCCGAGGTGGCCGCCAAGCTGCTGCAGCGCATTGCCTGGTGGGAGGCCTACACCGCGCGCAACCAGATGCAGATGGACAACAACCCCTCGGCCGGCAACAAGGCCGGCGGGCTGACCACCATCCTCGAAAAAAGCCTGGGCGCCATCGCCAAGAGCGGCACCACCAACCTGGTGGACGTGGTCGAGTACGCGCAGGCCGTCACCGCCCAGGGCTTCGTGTACATGGACACGCCGGGCTATGACCCGGTGTCGGCCACCGGCCAGGTGGCCGGCGGCGCCAACCTGATCTGCTTTACCACCGGGCGCGGCTCGGCCTATGGCTGTGCGCCCAGCCCGAGCCTGAAGCTCTCGACCAACAACGCGCTGTACACGCGCCAGGCCGACGACATCGACATCAACTGCGGCGACATCGTCGAGGGCGCCGAGACGGTGGACCAGGCCGGCGAGCGCATCTTCCGCATGATGTTGGCGGCGGCTTCGGGCGAGAAGACCAAGAGCGAGCTGCACGGCTACGGCCAGAACGAGTTCGTGCCCTGGCAACTCGGCGCCGTGATGTGACCCGACAGCACCCGGCCTCGCAGGTCTGCGAGGCCACCCGCCGGGCGGGTGGGCCGGCCGGCTTCGGGCGGCCCAGCGCGCGTCCGGCCCTTCTTCGATCAGCCTCATGAGCCATCCCATTGCTGCCGGGTCGATCCCGGTTCAACACGACACGCTGCGCACCTGGGCCAGCGCCTGCCTGCAGGCCGTGGACATGCCGCCCGACGACGCGGCCGAGCTGGCCGACAGCCTGGTGCAGACCAGCCTGTGGGGCGTGGACAGCCACGGCATCGCCCGGCTCACCCACTACCTCGACCGGCTGAGCCGCGGCTCGATCAAGGCCAGGCCGCAGCTGCAGATCACCCGCAGCGGGCCGTGCACGGCCCAGGTGGCGGGTGATGCCGGCCAGGGCATCGTGGTGGCGCACAAGGCCAACCGCCTGGCCATGGAGATCGCGCGCGAGAACGGCATCGCGGCCGTGGGAGTGAACGATTCGTCGCACTGCGGCGCCATCGGGCTGTACACCCGCGCCGCGGCACGCCAGGGCTTCGTGGCCTTCGCGTTCACGCATGCCGACAGCATTGCGGCGCCGCACGGCGGCACGCGGCCCTTCTTCGGCACCAACCCGATCAGCATCGCGTTCCCCCGGGCCCGGGCCGGCGCCGAGCCGCCTCAAGACGGCCCGGTTCCCCTTGGGGGGCAGGCGCAGGGCGCCGTGGGGGCTGACCTCTATGGTGAACCCACCTGCCTGGACATGGCCACCACCTCGATCCCCTGGAACCGGGTGATGAACGCCCGGCGCGAGGGCCACCCGCTGCCACCCGATGTGGCCATCGACGGCCAGGGCCGGCCCACCACCGATGCCGACGCCGCCATCGCCGTCACGCCGCTGGGCGGCGAGCAGTACGGCCACAAGGGCTATGCCATGGCGCTGATGGTCGACCTGCTGTGCGGGCCGCTGAACGGCGCACCGTTCGGCGCCCACATTCCGCCGATGTTCAAGGATCTGGACGCGCCGCGGCGCATCGGCGCGTTTTTCATCGTCATCGATCCGGCACGCTTTGCCGGCGGCGCGATGCTGGCCGCCGTGGTGGCGCAGCTGGCCGGCGAGCTGGCCGCCGAGCCCGGCAGCCCACGTTTGCCCGGCGACCCCGAGCGCGACCATGATCGGCAGCGCCGCGCCCAGGGCATTCCCATCGAGCCGGCGCTGGCCGAGCAGATGCGCGCCTGGAGCACGCGGCTGGGCGTGACGCCGCCGCTGTAGCCCGCGCATCGTGTCCAATCGGGCCATGCCCGACGATCTGACCGACCTGACCGACCCCATTGACCCCACCGACCACCGGCTGACCGAGCTGGAGATCAAGCTCAGCTACGCCGAAGACGCGCTCGACCGCCTCAACGAGGTGATCGTGCGCCAGCAGACCCAGATCGACGCCCTGGTGCGCGAGGTGCTGTCGCTGCGCAGCCAGGCGGGCTCGGCCGATGCGGGCAGTGGCGCGATGCGCAGCCTGCGCGACGAGTTGCCGCCGCACTATTGAGTTGCCGCCGCACTATTGAGTTGCCGCCGCACGACTGAGCCGGTGGGCGGGGCGGCGGGCCGAGCGCGCGCACGGCCGGCTGTCCCCGGGTTGACTGCGCACCAGGCCCTCGATCACCGACGCTCGGCGCTTTGCTGTCCGTGGCCGCGCAGGCGGCCTGCCCTGTGCCTGTGATCACCCTTGCCACGCGTTGGCGCAGCCTGTCCGAGCGGGCCGTGCGGCGCACCGCCCACTGGAGCCCCACCACCCGCGGCCTGCTGTGGGTCAGCAGTTCGGGCCTGATCTTCAGCATGCTCAATGCCGTGATGCGCGGGCTCACGCAGCAGGTCGATCCGTTCCAGGCGCAGTTTCTGCGCTACTTCGTCGGCCTGCTGGTGCTGCTGCCGGTGGTGTTGCCGGCCGGCTGGGCGGCCTATCGGCCCAAGGACGTGACGGCGCAGTTCACCCGCGGTGCGGTGCACACCCTGGGCCTGGGCCTGTGGTTCATGGCCTTGCCGCGCATTCCGCTGGCCGACATGACCGCCATCGGCTTCACCGGGCCGATCTTCATCATGATCGGCGCGTGGCTGGTGTTCCACGAGCCCATGCGCTGGGAGCGCTGGCTGGCCACGCTGCTGGGCTTTGGCGGCGTGCTGATCATCGTGGGGCCCAAGCTGTCGGGCTCGGGCGGGGTGTGGCACCTGGTGATGCTGGCCTCGGCGCCGGTGTTCGCAGCCTCGTTCCTGCTGACCAAGGCCATGACCCGGCACGAGAGCGCGGGCGTGATCCTCGTCTGGCAGTCGATCAGCGTGTCGGTCATCAGCCTGCCGCTGGCCCTGTGGCACTGGCAGTCGCTGAGCCTGGTGCAGTGGGGCCTGTTCGGGCTGTGCGGCGTGCTGGGCAGCGCGGGCCACTACTGCCTGACCCGCGGTTTTGCCGCGGCCGACATCTCGGCCACGCAGTCGGCTCGGTTTCTCGACCTGGTGTGGTCGGCGGTGATGGGCTGGCTGCTGTTTGCCGATCTGCCCAGCGCGGCCACGCTGCTGGGCGGCAGCGTGATCAGTGCCGCCACGGTGTGGCTGGCGCGGCGGGAATCCCTGCGGCGCCAAGGCGCCGCAACTTAGGCAGGCCGGGCGCCAAGGCGCCGCAACTTAGGCAGGCCGGGCGCCAAGGCGCCGCAGCTTAGGCAGGCCGGGCGCCTTGGCTCCCTGGCCGCCTGGGCCGTGCGCTAGTTCACGGTCTGGCCGGTGTGTGCACTCCATGCCGGCGATCGGGGGGCCGAAGACAAAGCCATGGATCGTCCACGGCGCAAGGGCAGTTGCGCGCTGGTGAGACCGATCACGCCTTGTCGTTCAACGTTTGAAAGCCTTCTCATGTCCTTCACTGCCCATTGGCGCATCGGTCAGCGTCTGGCGCTGGCCTATGGCCTGATCGTGGCCCTGCTGCTGGCCGTCACCGCCGTCACGCTGCCGCAGCTGGCGTCCACCCAGGCGGCCACGCACAGCCTGGTGACCGAACAGGCCGAACGCCTGGCCCTGGCCAACGAGTGGCGCGAAGCCATCGCCACCAATTCGCAGCGCGCCCTGGCGCTGGGCCTGAGCGCCGACGAGAGCCTCAAGGAACACTTCGCCGACAAGATCAAGGCCACCAGCGCCCGCACCAGCGAGGTTCAGAAGCGCTACGCCGAGCTGGAGACCACGCCCGAAGGCCGTGCCGGCCAGGAGCGCCTGGCCGAGGTGCGCAAGCGCTACCTGGCCACCCGCGACGAGATGCTGGCCGCGCGCGGCGATGCCTCCAAGCTGGCCCAGACCGGCGCCAGCTTCAAGAAGATCGCCGAGGAGTACATGGGCGTGGCCACCGATGTGGTCAAGTTCCAGCAAGAGCGCGCCAAGGCCATGGGGGCCACGGTGGACCAGGCCATCGTCACCGCGCGCAGCGTGTTTCTGGGCGCGGTGCTGCTGACGGTGGTGCTCTGCGTGGTCTCGGGCCTGCAACTGGCGCGCTCGCTGGCCGCGCCGCTGGGCCAGCTGCAGGCCTCGGCCCAGCGCATTGCCGACGGTGACCTCAGCGAAAGCCTCAACACCACCGGCGAGCGCAGCGAGCTGGGCCGGCTGCACGACGCCATGGCCAGCATGCAGTCGGCCCTGCGCCGGCTGGTGCAGCAGGTGCGCGAAAGCAGCGATTCGATCCGCATCGCCAGCACCGAGGTGGCCTCGGGCAACACCGATCTGAGCCACCGTACCGAGTCGACGGCCAGCAATCTGCAGCAGACCGCTTCGTCGGTGCAGCAGCTCACCGGCACGGTGCGCCAGAGCGCCGACACCGCCGCCGAGGCCAACCGCATGGCCGACAGCGCCCACCACGTGGCCCGCCAGGGCGGCGAGGCGGTGCGCAGCGTGGTCGACACCATGGCCGGCATCCAGGAGTCGTCGCGCAAGATCGCCGACATCATCGGCACCATCGACGGCATCGCCTTTCAGACCAACATCCTGGCGCTGAACGCGGCGGTGGAAGCCGCCCGTGCCGGTGAGCAGGGCCGCGGCTTTGCCGTGGTGGCCGGTGAGGTGCGCACGCTGGCGCAGCGCTCGTCGGCGGCCTCGCGCGAGATCCGCGGGCTGATCGATTCGTCGGTGCAGCGGGTCGAGCAGGGCACGCGCGCCGTCGAAGGCGCCGGCCGCACGATGACCGAGATCGTCACCGGCGTGCAGCAGGTGGGCAGCCTGATCGCCGAGATCAGCGTGGCCACCCGCGAGCAGAGCCAGGGCCTCGACGTGGTCAACCAGTCGGTCGCCGCACTCGACCAGGCCACGCAGCAGAACGCCGCGCTGGTGGAAGAAGGCGCCGCCGCCGCCGAAAGCCTGCAGGAACAGGCTCAGCGCCTGCACGCCCTGGTGGCCGACTACCGCGTGTGAGCCGGCGCGGCACGCCGGCCACGCCGCGTGGCGGCAGGCTACAGTGCCGCGGCCGATGAACGCCCTGCCCATGCCCCGTCTGCTGGCCGCCCTGGTGGCGGCCTTGGCGTTTGCCTGGGCCTTGGCGTTTGCCTGGGCCATGGCGCCGGGCCTGGCGGCGGCGCAGCCGGCCGCTGCGTCGCCACCGCTCGACTCGATGGCGCGCCGGGTGATGGCCTGCACCGCCTGCCATGGCGCCGAGGGCCGGGCCGTGGGCAGCGCCTTCGTGCCGCGCATCGCCGGCAAGCCGGCCGGCTACCTGCACCGGCAGATGCTGAACTTTCGCGACGGCCAGCGCCGTCATGACGGCATGGCCCGCCTGATGGCGCCGCTGGGCGACGCCTACCTGGGCGAGATCGCGCAGCATTTCGCCTCGCTCGACCTGCCCTGGCCGCCACCGGCGCCGGTGGCCGCCACGCCGGCCCTGCTGGCGCGCGGCGAGCAGTTGGTGCGCCAGGGCGACGCCGCGCGCCGCCTGCCGGCCTGCACGGCCTGCCATGGCAGCGCTCTCACCGGCCTGGCGCCGGCCGTGCCGGGCCTGCTGGGCCTGCCGCAGGCCTATGTGAGCGCGCAGCTGGGCGCCTGGCGCGCCGGCACGCGGCGGGCACTGGCGCCCGACTGCATGCACCAGGTGGCGCAGGCGCTGCACGCCGACGAGGTGGCGGCGGTGGCCACCTGGCTGGCGGCACAGCCGATGCCGGCCGATCACCGCGCCGTGGCCGCGCTGCCGGCACCGATGCCGCTGCGCTGCGGCGCGGCACCCGAGCCGGCGCGTTGAGCATGGCCGGCCATCGCCCTCATCGTTACCGTCACCCTCTGCGCGGCCGCCTGGCCGTGCTGGGCGCGCTGCTGGCCGTGCTGCTGGCCACCGCGGCCGCGGCCGTGGCCTGGCTGGACCGCCTGCCGGCCGAGCCGGCCACACCCGCCGCCGGGCCGCCGCCGGCCGATGCCGCCACGCTGGCCCGCGGTGCGGCGCTGGCCCGGCTGGCCAATTGCGCCGGCTGCCACACCGCCCCGGGGGGGGCCGCCTTGGCCGGGGCCCGCGCCCTGGCCACGCCCTTCGGCACCGTGTTTGCCGGCAACCTGACGCCCGACCCGGCCACCGGCCTGGGCCACTGGAGCGCCGACGACTTCTGGCGCGCACTGCACCATGGCCGCGGGCGCGATGGCCGGCGGCTGGTGCCGGCCTTTCCGTACACCAGCTTCACCCACATCGGCCGGGCCGACAGCGATGCGCTGTTCGCCTGGCTGTGCGCGCAGACGCCGGTGGCGGCAGCGCGCCCGCCGCACGCCCTGCGCTGGCCCTTCGGCAGCCAGCCGGCGCTGGCGGTGTGGCGCGTGCTGCACTTCCGCCCGGCCGAGGCCGCGGCAGCCCCGGCGCCCGGCCCCAGCGCCGAGCGGGGTGCCTGGCTGGTGCGCGGCCCTGGCCATTGCGCCGAATGCCATGCCGCACGCAATGCGCTGGGCGGCCGCATCCAGCCCGAGGCGCTGCGTGGCGGCCTGATGCCGATGGGCGACTGGGAGGCGCCGGCGCTGGCCTGCCTCACCGCCCGGCCCGGAGCCGAGGGCAGCGGCCCGCCCGATGCCGCGCGCAGCGCTGGCCTGGTGAGCCTGCTGCGCACCGGCCGCCATGGCCCCGACAGCGTGGCCGGCCCGATGGCCGAGGTGGTGCTGGCCAGCACCCAGTACTGGCCCGAAGACGATCTGCGCGCCGTGGCTGCCCACCTGGCCCGCCTGCCCTGCCCGGGGCCCGCCGAGCGCCCGGCCCCGCCCAGCCCCCTGAGCGACGAGCGCCGCGCCCTCGGCCAGCAGCTCTACACCCGCCACTGCGCCGATTGCCACGGCGCGCGCGGCGAGGGCGTGGCCGGCATCTACCCGGCGCTGGCCGGCAACCGCAGCGTGAACCTGCCCACCGCGCTGAACCTGGTGCAGGCGCTGCGGCATGGCGGCTTTGCGCCGGCCACCGCCAGCCACCAGCGGCCGCATGGCATGCCGCCGCAGTTTCTCAATGACGACGAGATGGCTGCCGTGGCCAGCTGGGTGCGCCAGGCCTGGGGCAACCAGGGCCAGCCGCTGGGCTGGCTGGAGGTCTCGCGCGTGCCGCGCTGAGCGGCGGCCGCGGCACCGACAATCGCGCCATGTCCGTGCCCGTGCCGCCTGCCGCCCCGCCATCGCCGATGCGTGTGCTGTCGCTCATCGCCCCGATGACGCAGCTCAACACGCCCTACCCGTCCACCGCGTACCTCACCGGCTTTCTGCGCAGCCAGGGCCTGCATGCCCAGCAGGATGACCTGGCCCTGGCGCTGGCCCTGGCGCTGCTGTCGCCCGGCGGGCTGGAGGCCCTGCGCGCCGAGGCCGAGGCCCAGGCGCCGCGCCAGCGCACGCCACGTGTGGCCCGCTTTCTGGCGCAGTTTGCGCGCTACCGCGCCGCCATCGGCCCGGCGGTGGCCTTTCTGCAGGGCCGCGACGGCACGCTGGCGCAACGCATTGCCGGGCGCGAGTTCTTGCCCGAGGGCGAGCGTTTTCGCAGCCTGGACGTGTACGACGACCCCGACGGCGGCGACCCGATGGCCTGGGCCTTTGGCGCGCTGGGCCAGACCGACCGCGCCAAGCACCTGGCCACGCTGTTTCTGAACGACATCGCCGATGTGGTGAAGGACGCCGCCGACCCGCGCTTCGAGTTCGTGCGCTACGCCGAGAGCCTGGCGCAAAGCCAGGCCAGCTACGAGCCGCTGGCCCAGGCCCTGGCCGCCGCGCCCACGCTGGTCGACCGCCTGCTGCACGATCTGGCGCTGGCCAGCATTGCGCAGCACCAGCCCACACTGGTGCTGCTGAGCGTGCCCTTTCCGGGCGCGGCGTATGCGGCGCTGCGCATCGCGCAGACCATCAAGGCGCAGCACCCGCAGATCTGCATTGCGCTGGGTGGCGGCTACGTCAACACCGAGCTGCGCGAGCTGGCCGATCCGCGCATCTTCGACGCGGTGGACTTCATCACCCTCGACGCCGGCGAGCGCCCGGTGCTGGCGCTGATCGAGCACCTGCAGGGCCGGCGCGGCCCGCAGCGCCTGGTGCGCTGCTTTCGCCGCAGCGCCGATGGCCAGCGCGTGGAGTACGTGAACTGGCAGGAGCCCGACATCCCGTTCGAGCAGACCGGCACGCCCACCTGGGACGGCCTGCCGCTGCAGCGCTACCTTTCGCTGCTGGACATGCTCAACCCCATGCACCGGCTGTGGAGCGACGGCCGCTGGAACAAGCTCACCGTGGCCCATGGCTGCTACTGGAAGAAATGCAGCTTCTGCGACGTGGGGCTCGACTACATCGGCCGCTACGAGGCGGCCAGCGCCGAGCTGCTGGTTGACCGCATCGAGGCCGTGGTGGCCGAAACCGGGCAGACCGGCTTTCACTTCGTCGACGAGGCGGCGCCGCCCAAGAGCCTGAAGGCGCTGAGCGCCGAGCTGCAGCGCCGCGGCACGGCCATCAGCTGGTGGGGCAACATCCGCTTCGAGAAGAGCTTCAACCGCGAGCTGGCCCAGGCCATGGCCGACAGCGGCTGCATTGCCGTGACCGGCGGGCTCGAGGTGGCCAGCGACCGCCTGCTGCAGCTGATGAACAAGGGCGTCACGGTTGACCAGGTGGCCCGCGTGACCCGGGCCTTCAGCGAGGCCGGCATCCTGGTGCATGCCTACCTGATGTACGGCTTTCCCACGCAGACGGTGCAGGAGACGGTGGACGCGCTCGAGTACGTGCGCCAGCTGTTTGCCGAGGGCTGCATCCAGAGCGGGTTTTTCCACCGCTTCGCCTGCACCGTGCATTCGCCGGTGGGGCTTGACCCGGCAGCCTATGGCGTGCGCCTGCAGCCGCTGCCCATGCCCGAGGGCGGGCGCGTGTTCGCGCGCAACGATGTCGGCTTCACCGACCCCACCGGCACCAACCACGACCAGCTGGGCGTGGGCCTGCGCAAGGCCATCTACAACTACATGCACGGCATCGGCCTGGACGAAGACGTGCGCGCCTGGTTCGACCACCCGGTGCCCAAGGCGCGGGTGGCGCGCAACCGCATTGCGCGCGCGCTGGGCGAGACGGGTTGATGTGCGGCTGGCCTGAAAGCCTGGTGGTTTGAGCGCCGACAGGCCGTGGAGCGCCGCGCTGTAAGGATTGCGCCGCCCCAGCGACTGGGCAGGGCACGTGGGCCGAGATGGCCGCCGCTGGCCAAGGCCGGCGGCGGGCAGCGGCACCACGGCCGAAGCACCCATGCACCCTGTCAACCCAGCGAGCAGCCATGTCCAAGACCCAGCCCCTCCTTTCCGCCCTGGCCCTGGCCAGCACCGCGCTGTGCCTGAACGCCCAGGCGCAGATGGCGGCCGATGCCGCCAGCCAGGCCGCGGTCGATCCGAGTGCCTTTCTCAACCAGTTCGAGGCCAGCTTCGGCAAGTTCGAGGGCTACCGCCGCTCGGGGGCCAAGGGCATCTGCGCCACGGGCGAGTTCGTCGGCACGGCCGAAGCGCGCGGCCTGTCCACCGCCACGGCCTTCAGCGGCCGGCCGGTGCCGGTGCTGCTGCGCTTCTCGGTGGGCGGCGCCAACCCCAAGGCGGCCGACAACGCGAAGTCGCAGCGCAACATGGCGCTGCAGTTCAACCTGCCCGGCGGCGAGGTCTGGCAGATGGGCAACATCTCGGCGCCGGTGTTCGGCGCGGTCACGCCGCAGCAGTTTCTGGGCCGCCTGGCCTCGCTGCAGCCCGATCCGGCCACCCGGATGCCCGATGCGGCCCGGGTCAAGGCCTTTGCCGATGCCAACCCCGAGGTGCTGCTGCAGGGCCGGCACTTTGCGTCGCAGCCGGTGCCGGCCAGTTTTGGCACGGTCAACTACTGGGGCGTGCATGCCTTTGCCTTTGTCAATGCCAGCGGTGCGCGGCAGTTCGGCAAATGGGTGTTCGAGCCGGTGGCCGGCGTGCAGGGCCTCAGCGACGACGAGGCCAAGGCCAAGGGCCCGAACTTTCTGTTCGACGAGCTGCGCCAGCGCGTGAAGGACGGTACGGTGGCCTTCCACTTCAACCTCGAGCTGGCCCAGGCCGGTGACCGCCTCGACAACGCCACCGTGCCGCTGCCCGAAGGCCGGCCCAAGCTCCGGCTGGGTGTGCTGAAGCTGCTGAGCGTGGCCCCGGACGCCGGTGGCGAGTGCCTGAACATCACCTTCAACCCGATGGTGCTGCCCAAGGGCGTGGAGCCCTCGGCCGATCCGATGCTGGCCGCGCGTGCGGCGCCCTATGCCGTGGGCCTGGGGCGCCGGCTGAGCGAGGGTGCCAAGCAATGAGGCCGGGGCCATAGCGCCAGGCAACAGTGCCCGGCCTCAGCGCCCGGCCTCAGCGCCGGGCACGCCAGCACAGCGCGGCCAGGGCCAGCGCAAAGAGCGTGGCGCTGCAGGCGGCGCGCCAGGCGTTGGCGCGGTTCCAGGCGTCGCGGGTGGCGGCCCAGTCGGGCGGCAGCGTGGCGGCCGTCCACGACTCGGTCAGGTGGTTCAGCGGCAGGTTGACCTGCCGCGTGAACAGCACGATGCCCAGCGCATAGGCCAGGCCGATGCCGGCCACCAGCCACCACCAGGCCGGGCGCTGGCGCCAGGCATCGGCCAGGGCCAGCAGGCACAGCAGCGGCGGGCTGAAGAAGAACGCAAAAAACAGCGCATGCCGCACGTTGCGGTTGAAGCCCGACTGCACCAGCGCGTAGGTGGCGCCGTTGAGCTCGCGGGTGGCCAGGTTGACATTGGCCGAGTAGGTGCCAAAAAACCCGGCCATGATGCCCAGGCTGAACACCGCCAGGGCCAGGCCGGCCCAGGCCAGGAGGTGGGTGGCGCGCTGCATGTGCTGCTCCGTTGACTGCGATGGCGCCACTGTGCCGGCCCGGCCGGCGTGGCGCCTTAACCCGGGTTCAGGCGGCGGCGGATGCGCGACAGCGCGACATCGGTGATGCCCAGGTACGAGGCCAGGTGCCGCAGCGGCAGGCGCGACAGCCACTCGGGCCGCTGCGCGCACAGCGCCTGGTAGCGCTGCGTGGCGGTGCATTGCAGAAACTGCTGCTCGCGCCGCATCTTGTCATCCAGCAGCGCGGCCAGGGTGCGGCGCTCGAGTGCCTGCCAGGCCGGCCAGCCCGGTGCCTCGGTGCAGGCCTGCTGCCAGGCGGCGGCCGGCACGGCCCACAGCTGCGTGGGCTCGACGGCCTCGATCCAGAAATCCACCGCTTGCGTGGCCAGGGTTGGCGTCAGCGGCCACAGCAGCGCGCCATCGAGAAAGAAGTTCTTGTTCGAGGCCTGGCCCTGGCGGTCGAGGTAGTACAGGCGCAGGCCGCCGCGGGCCACCCAGTACAGGCAGGTCCAGTGCTCGCCGGCGCGCAGCAGCGGGGTACCGGCGGCGCACTGGATCGGGCGCGCAGCGGCCGCCACGGCCTGGGGCGCCGCGGGCAGCTCACCCAGCAGGGTGTGCAGATGCTGCTGCAGCGGCGTGGCCAATGGGGTGGTCATTGGGGTGGCCAATGGGGTGGTCAATGGTGTTGGACTGGGCGTGGGCACCGGCGCGGACATGCACCGATGCTGCCAGAGCCGCCATCACGATTTGACGCCGCCGGCGGTGAGGCCGGCCACCAGCCAGCGCTGCATCAGCAGGAACATCAGCGTGAGCGGAATGCCGGCCAGCAGGGCGGTGGCGGCGAAGTCGCCCCACAGGTAGCGCTGGTTGAACAGGAACAGCCGCGAGCCCACCGCCAGCGTCAGCTGCTGTTCGTCGTGCAGCAGCACCGAGGCCAGCGGGTACTCGATCATCGCGCCCAGAAAGCCCAGCACGAACACCACCGCGATCACCGGCCGCGCCAGTGGCAGCAGCACCAGCACAAAGGCCTGCCAGCGGCTGGCGCCGTCCACCACGGCGGCTTCTTCCAGGTCTTCGGGCACGCTCTCGAAGTAGCCCTTGATCAGCCAGATGTGCTGGGCCACGCCGCCGCAGTAGGCCAGCACCAGGCTCCAGTGGCTATTGAGGCCCAGCCAGGGCAGCCACTCGCCCAGGCGGTCGAAGATGGCGTACACCGCCACCAGGGCCAGCACCGCCGGAAACATCTGCAGCAGCAGCATGCTGGTGAGCGTGAACTGCCGGCCGGCAAAACGCAGGCGGGCAAAGGCATAGGCCGCTGTCAGCGACAGCAGCAGCCCGGCCGTGGCGCTGGCCAGCGCCACCTTCAGCGAGTTGGCAATCCACTGCAGCACCGGAAACGGCGGCGGCACCAGGCGGCCCTGGGCGTCGAAGACCGGCAGGCCCAGCGCCAGGCGCCAGTGCTCGAAGCTGATCTCGCGCGGGATCAGGCTGCCGCCGGCAAAGTTGCCCGGCCGCAGCGAGATCGACACGATGCTCAGCAGCGGCGCCAGGCTCAGCGCGATGAACAGCAGCAGCGCCAGGTGCAGCGCCAGCAGGCGCCAGCGTTGCGAGGCCTTTTGAACCATGGGCATGCGGGGTTCTCCTGGAAGGGGCGCGCGGGCGGCTCAGCGGCGGGCGCCGAACAGGCGCAGGTTCACCACCGCCAGCAGCGCGACGATGGCAAACACCAGGGTGGAGATGGCGCAGGCCAGCGCGAAGTTCTGCCCGCCATCGGAGAACGCGATGCGGTAGGTGTAGCTGGCCAGCAGGTCGGTGGCGCCCACCGGCACATCGGTGTCGAGGTAGTCGGGGGCGCCCTCGGTGAGCAGGGCGATCAGCGTGAGGTTGTTGAAGTTGGTCGCGAACGAGGCGATCAGCAGCGGCGCCATCGGCCGCGCCACCAGCGGCAGCGTGATGCGGCGCAGGTTGTCCAGCGGGCCGGCGCCGGCCATCGCCGAGGCTTCGTACAGGTCTTCGGGGATGGCCTTCAGCAGGCCCATGGCCAGGATCATCATGTACGGGTAGCCCAGCCAGGTGTTGACCACCAGCACCATGCTGCGGGCCAGCGTGGCGTCGCTGAACCAGCCCGGGCGGATGCCCAGCAGCAGGTCGAGCACCAGGTTGATCTCGCCCAGGTTCTCGTTGAACAGGCCGCGGAAGATCGGGATCGAGATGAAGGCCGGCACCGCATAGGGCAGGAACAGCGCCACGCGGTAGAAGGCCTTGCCGCGCAGCGCCTCCCAGTTCAGCGCCACCGCCAGCAGCAGGCCCAGGCCGAAGGTGAGCAGGGTGTTCAGCGCGGCGAAGGCCAGGGTCCAGGCGAACACGCGCGCAAAGGGCCCGAAAAAGCGTGCGTCGCCGAAGATGCGGCGGTAGTTGTCCAGGCCCACCGCGGTGCGAAAGCCCGGTTCGAGCGCGCGGCCTTCGGCGTCACGCCACTGGCCGGCGGCGTGGTCGGCCCGCACCGGGCGGCCATCGGTCAGGTCGCGCAGCGTGGCCGCGTCGATGCGCTGGTAGCGCGGCGACTGGTCGGACACCCGGTGCAGGCTGGCCAGGCGCCAGGCCAGGCCGTCGGGGCTGTGGAAGTCGAGCGCCTGCAGCGCCGGCAGGCGCGCCACCAGCTCGCGCGCGGTCAGTGCGCGGCCGCGGGCGGTGTCGTCGGGGCCGGCTTCGCGCAGCGCGATGCGCGGGCGTGCGGGCGGCGCGGCGGCCGCCAGGGCGGCGCCGGGCTGCGCGAGGGCACGGTCGGCGCCCTGGGCCGTGGCCTCGAAGGGGGCGCTGACCCAGGCGCGGCCATCGTCGCCGTGCAGCCAGGCCTGCAGCGGGGCGTCGGGCGCCGGGCCGGTGCGGTGCAGCGCGATGTCCATGCCCAGGCCGCGGCTGTCGGTGCGCTCGAGCAGCACGCGGGTGGCGCGGTCGAAGTCGAGCAGGTGCTGCGAGCTGTAGTTGGTCAGGCCGATGGCCACCGTGAAACCCATCGGCAGCACCACGAACACCAGCACCGCCAATACGCCGGGCAGCACGTAGCGCCAGGCCTGCAGGCGGCGCATGCACTGCACCATCAGCAGCAGGCCGGCGGCCAGCAGCAGGCCCAGGGCCCAGCCGGGCTGGCGCAGGCGCCACATCTGCTGGGCCAGGCCCAGCAGGCCCAGCACGGCGCTCAGGGCCAGTGCATGCAGCGCCAGTGCGCTCCAGCGGCTGGGGTCGGCCCAGTGGCCTCGGGGCGCCTGCCCGTTGGGCTGGCGCGCTTTGGCGGGCCTCATGCGGGGCCTCCACCGGCCACGCGGCGGGCGGCGCGGCCCAGCGCGTCGGTCACGGTCTCGCGGCCCTGGGTGACGCTTTGCACCGCGGCGTTCATGGCGCTCCAGTAGCGGCTCATCTCGGGGATGTTGGGCATGGGCTCGCCCACGCTGGCGGCGGCCATGGTGCCGCTGACCAGGGCGTCGCCGCTGCGCAGCTGCTCGGCCAGTGCCAGGTTGGCCGGCACGCCCAGCGGCACATGCGCATGCATGGCGCGCAGGCCGGCTTCGCTGATCAGCCAGTGCTCGATGAACTCGGCCGCCAGCACCGGCTGGCGGCTGGCGGTGGCGATCATCGCGCCCAGCACGCCCACCATCGGCCGGCCGGGCTGGCGCTGGATGCCGGGCAGCGGCGCCGCGGCCACGCGCAGGCCGCTGCGGCGCAGGTTGTTCCAGGCCCACGGGCCGTTGATGGTCATGGCCACGCGGCCTTCGTTCATGGCCGCTTCGCTTTCGGCATAGGTGGCCGTGCGGGGCACCAGGCCTTCGTCGACCAGGCGCTTGAGCAGGCCCAGGCCACGCTGCGAGCCGGCATGGGCGACGCCGTTGTCGGCGGCGTTCCAGCTGCCATCGGCGCGGCGGGCAAAGGCATAGCCGCCACCGGCCGAGACCAGGCCGTAGGCGTAGTAGAACTCGTTGTAGGGCCACATGATGGCGCGGCGGCCGCTGCTGCGCAGGCGGCGGTCGATGGCGAACAGCTCATCCCACTGGCGTGGCGGCTCGGGCACCAGGTCGAGGTTGACCAGCAGGGCCACGCTCTCGATGGCGATGGGCCAGCCCCAGATGCGGCCGTTCAGCCGCCAGGCCGACCAGGCCAGCGGCGAGATCGCATCCAGGGTGCGGCGTGCCGGGGCCACCGGCCGGATCAGGCCCGAGGCGGCCCAGCCGCCGGCGCGGTCATGGGGCCAGATCCAGATGTCGGGGCCCTTGCCGGCGGCCGAGGCCTGCTCGAACTTGGACACCGCGCCTTCCGGGTGATCCACCCGCACCGGCACGCCGGTGTGGCGGGTGAAGGCCTCGGCCATGCGGGCGATGCCCTCGTAACCCTTGTCGCCATTGATCCACACCACCAGCGGCGCTGGGGCCTGGGCGCGCAGGCCGGGGGCCAGGGCCAGGCCGCTGGCGGCCAGGCTGCCCTGCAGTGCCAGGCGGCGTTTCATGCGGCGGCGCCGGTGTGGGGGGCCAGCAGCGGCACCGCCTCATCGTCGGCGTTGAACAGGTGCACACGGGCCAGCGGCGCTGCCAGGTGCAGCACCTCGCCCGGCTGCGGCGTGCCCGGGCCGTCGCCGCTGCCCGGCAGGGCCAGCACCAGCTCGGTGCCCGGGCCCTCCAGGTACAGCAGCACCTGGTCGCCCAGCAGCTCGCGCCACTGCACGCGCGCCGCCAGCGGCTGCAGGTGGCCGGGCAGGCCGTCGGGCGGCACGGGGCACAGGTGCTCGGGGCGCAGGCCCAGGGTCACGGCCTCGCCGTCGGCCAGGTGCTGCGGGTTGTGCGGCAGATGCAGGGTCTGGTCGTTCGGCAGCTGCACCTGCACGCCCAGCGCATCACGCTGGCGCACCCGGGCGGGCACGAAGTTCATGCGTGGCGAGCCCAGAAAGCCGGCCACGAAGCGGTTTCTGGGGCGCAGGTACAGGTCCATCGGCGCGCCTTGCTGCGCCACGCTGCCGCGGCGCGCATCGGCGGCGGCCAGCGGCTGCAGCAGCACCATGCGGTCGGCCAGGGTCATGGCCTCGACCTGGTCGTGCGTGACATAGATCGACGCGGCGCGGCCCTGGGCGCGGTGCAGGCGGGCGATTTCGCGCCGGGTCTGCTCGCGCAGGCCGGCATCGAGGTTGGACAGCGGCTCGTCGAACAGGAACACGCCGGGCTGGCGCACCATGGCCCGGCCGATGGCCACGCGCTGGCGCTGGCCGCCCGACAGCTCGCGCGGCTTGCGCGCCAGCAGGTGATCGATCTGCAGCAGGCGCGCCACCTCGGCCACGCGCTGCTGGCGCTCGGCCGCCGGCGTGCCGGCGATGCGCATCGCAAAGCCCAGGTTGTCGGCCACGTCCAGGTGCGGGTAGAGCGCGTAGCTCTGGAACACCATGGCCACATCGCGCTCGCTGGGCGCCAGCTCGTTGACGCGCTGGCCGCCGATGCGCAGCTCGCCGCGGGTGATGTTCTCGAGCCCGGCCACCATGCGCAGCAGGGTGGATTTGCCGCAGCCGCTGGGCCCGACGAAGACGCAGAACTCGCCGTCGGCAATCTCCAGGCTGACATCGCGCACGCTCTCCACCGGCTGCTGCGCGCTGCCGTAGGCCTTGCCCAGGCGGTCGAAGATGAGGCCGGCCATCAGGCGCTTTCGCTGGCGCTGGGCGCGGGCGCCAGCAGCCGCAGCTGGCGTTCGAGCGACAGGCTGGCCTGGGCGATGCCGGCGCCGGCGATGCGCGCGCCCGGCTCCAGAAACACCGGCAGCTGCGCATCCAGCGGCAGGATGCTGACTTCGATGCGCGGGCGGTGGCCCTGGCCCAGCCAGCGGTGCAGGCCGATGGTCCACGGCGAGCCGTCGCCGAAGCGGTCGTCCACCAGCACGCCGTCGACCCACAGGCGCGCCACGTCGCCATGCCACTGCAGCTGCAGCCAGGCGCGCTCGCCGGCGGCCGGCTGGCAGGCCAGGTCGTCGGGCAGCGGCAGCCGCCAGCGGCCGGCCTGGGCGTGGTGGGCTTCGTCGGGCACCAGGGGCACCGGGCCGTCGCGCCAGGCCACCGGCGGGCCCCAGCGCAGCGGCGCGGGCGCGCCGGGCGGCTGCAGGCAGGACGGGGTCAAGGCCCAGGGGCCGGCAGACGGATCGGCGGGCCAGTGGCGCACCGCCCAGCCGGCCTGGCCCGCTGGGTCGGCGCTCATGCCGGGCAGGGTGAGTTCGTCGGCCGGCCACACGGCCAGCTCGGCGGCCTGGTGGCCGGCGCGCAGCAGCACCGGGCCGTCGGCCGGCAGGCTGGCCAGCGGGTGGCTGCTGCGCAGCAAGCGGTCGCGGCCCTGCCAGTGCAGGTGCTGGCAGCGCTCGGCGTCGGCCTGGGGCAGCAGCAGCAGGCGGTGGCGGCGGCCAGCGGCATCGGTGGCGATCAGCAGGGCCGGCGCGGCCAGCGCGGGGGCATGGGCCAGCGTGCCGCCGGCGCAGGGCTCGGCGGCCAGCGGGCCGTGGTCGAGCGTGGCCAGGCCCTCGGCGTCGAGCACGATCTCCAGCGGCACGCCCGGCAGGGCCACCAGCACCAGCACCTCGCTGCCGTCGCTGTCTTGCCAGCGGGTGAAGGGTTGCAGCGTGGCGTGGCGCAGGCGCGCGGCGCCCAGGCGCAGGCCCAGCGGCCACACGAAGGCCATGCCGGGCTGCAGGTGCAGCGGCTGCTTCAGCGGCAGGCCCAGCGCGGTGCCGGCGTCGGTTTTCAGGCTCAGCCGCAGCGGCTCGCTGGGCGGCAGGGCATGGTGGCGCACATGGTGGTTGAAGAACAGGAAGCCGTGCAGATCGGCGCCCTGCGCCCCCAGTGCGCGCAAGGCCACGCGCGGCAGGCGGCGGTCGGCCGGATCGAACGGGCCGGTCTCGGGCAGCACCGCCGGCAGGGGCGCGAGCTGGTCGCCGAAGGCGGCGCACAGCTGGTGCAGCAGGCGCAGCCGGCCCCAGGCCGGCCGCACCTGGCCGTACTGGCCCAGCGGCGCCTGGAAGTCGTAACCCCATTGCGGCACGTCGTTGGGATAGCCGGTGGCCTGGGTCTCGTTCAGCGGCCCGGTGGGGCAGACCGGGTTGGTGCCGCCGTGGTACATGTAGTAGCCGTACAGGTTGGCGCCTGAGCCGATCTGCACCAGCGCGGTGGCGTAGGCATCGTCGGCGGTCACCACCGGGCGGCGGTGGTAGCTCTGGTGCATGCCGCCACCGGCCTCGGCCAGGCAGAAGGGGTAGCGCGCCGGGTCGATCAGGCCCTGGGCCGGCGTGCCGTCGACATTGCCCATTTCGCCGATCACC
Organism: Aquabacterium sp. OR-4; assembly: GCF_025290835.2. Taxonomy (NCBI): domain Bacteria; kingdom Pseudomonadati; phylum Pseudomonadota; class Betaproteobacteria; order Burkholderiales; family Sphaerotilaceae; genus Pseudaquabacterium; species Pseudaquabacterium prasiolae. The sequence goes on from NZ_JAOCQD020000003.1 coordinate 759,864, forward strand.
CGCCGGGTGTTGAACAGGAACACGCCCGACGGCGGCAGCGGCTCGCGCGAGCCCTGCCAGAAGCCGTCGGCATAGGCGCCCGAGACCGGCAGCACCTCGCGCGCCGGGATGTCGAGCGTGGGCCATCCGGTCACGGTGTACAGCGGCACGGTCAGGCCGGCCATCACGGCCAGGCGCTTGAGCTCGGCAATGTGCTCGGCGCCGCAGCCGGGGCCCTGGCTGCCGTATTCGTTCTCGATCTGCAGGCCGATGACCGGGCCGCCGTCCTGCCACAGCAGGCCTTGCACCTGCCAGCCCACCTGGGTGTACAGCGACTGCACGCGGGCCAGATAGGCGGGGTCGTTGCAGCGCAGCGGGCCGCCGCCGGCCACCAGCCAGCGCGGAAAACCGCCATGCCGCACCTCGGCATGCACCCACGGCCCGGGGCGCAGGTAGACCATCAGGCCGGCTTCGTGCGCCAGCTGCACAAAGCGGCGCAGGTCGCGCTGCCCATCCCACTGCCACTGGCCGGGCTGCGGCTCGTGGTGGTTCCAGATCACGTAGCTGGCCACCACGGTCACGCCGCCGGCGCGCAGCTTGGCCAGCTCGAGCGGCCACTCGTCGGCCGGGCAGCGGCTGTAGTGAAACTCGCCCATGATCGGCAGCCAGGGGCGGCCATCGAGCTCGAGGCCCTGGCTGTGCACGGCCAGGCTGCGCCCGGGGCGGCCATGGTGGCCCAGGTTGAGGAAGTCGCGCTCGGGCGGCTCGGCTTGGGCCGGCACACGCAGGGTCAGAGAAGAGAGAGGGCTCAAGAGCGGCTTGGATTAAACGATTAAGTCTCGCAAATTGCACTCCGCCGAGACCGGGCTGGCAATCAGGGAAAGTCCCTGGGTGGGGCCAGACATTGTCGCATTCTCCTCGTACGACAGCGTCTGGCGCGGGCCAGTGCGCAGGCCGGGCCGGGCGCCGACGCGGGGGCATCGGTTGACAAGGCGGTTCGCGATTGCGTCCAATCCAAGTTAAGCGATTAAATGATGCACATGGACAAGCCTGAACCTCTGCCTGACACGGCCGCGCAACTGCCCGGGGCCCAACAGACCGGCGTGCAACCGACCGGCGTGCAACCGACCGGCGTGACTCAGCCCGGGGCCCCGCATCCCGGCGCCCAGCCGCCCGGTGCTCACCAGCCCGCCACCGAGGCCCCGCTTACCGCCCAGCCGGCCGCGCCGGGACTGGCGCCTGAAACGGCCTTGCCGCCCCTGTCGCTGGGCGTCTGCTACTACCCCGAGCAGTGGCCCGAATCGCGCTGGGCCGCCGATGCGCGCGCGATGCGCGAGCTGGGCCTGCAGACGGTGCGCATTGCCGAGTTCGCCTGGTCGCGCATCGAGCCCGAGCCGGGCCGCTTTGACTGGGCCTGGCTCGACCGCGCGATCGACACGCTGGCCGCCGAGGGCCTGAAGGTGGTGCTGGGCACGCCCACCGCCGCCCCCCCGGCCTGGCTGGCGCTCGACCATGGCGATGTGCTGCCGCTCGACGCGCGCGGCCGCGCCAAGGGCTTTGGCTCGCGCCGGCACTACTGCTTCAGCAGCCCGTCGCTGCATGTCGCCACGCGGCGCGTGGTGGAGGCCATGGCGCGGCGCTACGGCGCGCACCCGGCGGTCATCGCCTGGCAGACCGACAACGAATACGGCTGCCACGACACCACGCTGAGCTACAGCCCGGCGGCGCTGGCGGCGTTCAGGCGCTGGCTGGCCGAGCGCTACGGCACGGTGGCGGCGCTCAACCAGGCCTGGGGCACGGCCTTCTGGGGCCTGCAGCTGCGCAGCTTTGACGATGTGGGCTTTCCGGTGGGCCTGCCGGCGCCCGCGCTGCCGGCGCACGAGATCGACTGGCGGCGCTTTGCCTCCGACGAGGTGCTGCGCTTCAACCGCCTGCAGACCGGGCTGCTGCGCCAGCACGCGCCGGGCCGGCCGCTGCTGCACAACTTCATGGGCCTGTTTGCCGATTTCGACCACCATGCGATGGCCGACGATCTGGATGTGGCGGCCTGGGACAACTACCCGCTGGGCCACACCGAGGTGGCGCCCTTTCTCGACGAGGACGAGCGCCTGCGCTGGGCGCGCACCGGCCATCCCGACCTGGCGGCCTTTCACCACGACCTGTACCGCGGCATCGGCCGCGGCCGGATGTGGGTGATGGAGCAGCAGGCCGGCCCGGTGAACTGGGCGCCGTGGAACGCCCTGCCCCAGCCGGGCATGGTGCGCGCATGGACCTGGGAAGCCTTTGCCCACGGCGCCGAGCTGGTGTCGTACTTCCGCTGGCGGCAGCTGCCCTATGCGCAGGAGCAGCTGCACTCGGGCCTGCACCTGCCCGATGGCCGCCGCGACAGCGGTGCCGACGAGGCCGCGCAGGTGGCCAGCGAGCGCCACGCACTGCTCGCGGCACTGGCCGGCGAGGCCGGCCTTGCCCGCCCGGCCATGGCCGCGGCGCCCGGGGCCGCTGAAACCCGGGCCGCTGCCGCCGATGCCGCCGCTCAGGCCCTGGCCACGCAGCCGGCGCGCGTGGCCTTGCTGATCGACTACCCCTCGCTGTGGATGGCGCAGATCCAGCCGCACGGGGCCGACATGGCGCCGCTGGGCCTGCCTTTTGCCTACTACTCGGCGCTGCGCCAGCTGGGACTGGACATCGACCTGATCGGCCCGCAGACCGAGCTGTCGGGCTACGCGCTGGTGGTGGTGGCCGGCATGCTGCATGTGGACGACGCACTGGCCGCGCGCTTGACCGCGGCCCAGGCCGTGGTGGTGCTGGGCCCACGCACCGCCAGCAAGACGGCGCACATGGCGATCAGCGATCCGCTGCCGCCCGGGCCGCTGGCGGCGGCGCTGCCGATGGCCCTGCGTGGCGTGGAATCGCTGCGCCCCGGACTGCGCGTGGCGCTGGTGCCTGGCGGCGCCGGTGGCGGTGGCGGCGGTGGCGGTGGCGGTGGCGGTGGCGGTGGCGAAGGCCAGGCCGCGTCCCATACCCGGCGCTGGCGCGACCTGCTCGAGCCGCAGCGCGACACCCAGGTGCTCGACCGCCACGCCGATGGCTGGCCGGCCCGCCTGGCCCGCGGCCGCTGGCAGGCCCATGCCGGCGTGGTGGATGCGGCCACGCTGCAGCGCTGGCTGGCCGATGCCGCCCGCCAGGCCGGCCTGGCCCCCCAGGCCTTGACGGCCGGCGGCAGCGGCCTGCGCCTGCGCCGCCGCGGCCGCTGGCAGTTCGCGTTCAACCACGGCCCGGGCACGGCCAATGTGCCGGCCCCGCCCGATGCGGTGTTTGCGCTGGGTGGCCGCGCCCTGCCACCCGCCGGCGTGGCGGCCTGGCTGTTGCCGGAGCCGGCGTCCATGGCCTAGCCACGGCGGCTGACTCGGCCGGCCTCGGCGGCTGCAAGGGCTGGCGCCAAGGCGGTTCGGGCCGGGTCCCGAAATGGCCTGGACTGGGCTTGGATCGGGCCCGAACAAGGCCCGGACAAAGCTCGGACAAGGCCCCGGTGAGTGCCCCGGTCAGTGCCTCAAGAGAGCGCTCGATCCGGCCGCGCCGGCCGCCTGTTGGGCGCCAGCGCCACACAGCCGGGTATGCCCCGATACGCAAGCACCGCCACAGGCCAACAATGCGCAAAAGCTTAAGCGATTAAGCCGCGCCAAAAATCAAACCGATACCCAAGGATTGCAGGTGCAGCCTGCAACAAGGCGATTCATCCGGCTGCCGCTGGATGAATCGTTTGACCCGTTCGACCACGACCCCACGGAGACCCGCATGCGCCAATCCCTTCCGAGCCGTCCCCTGCGCCTGAGTCTGCTGATCCACGCCATCTGCTGCCTGCCGGCGCTGGCCGGCGCGCAGACCGCCAGCACCACGCCGCCGGCCGCGGCAACCGCGGCCACCGCGAGCACCACGGCAACGGCCGGGCCGGACGCGGCGTCGGCGCAAAGCGTCACCGTCACCGGCATTCGCGCGGCCATGCGCAGCGCGCTGCAGAACAAGGAAAACGCCACCGGCCAGGTGGAGGTGATCGCCGCCGAAGACATCGGCAAGCTGCCCGACACCACCATTGCCGAATCGCTGGCCCGCCTGCCCGGCCTGGCCGCCGGGGTCGACCGCGGCAACGCCAGCCAGGTGGTGGCGCGCGGCCTGGGCCCGCGCTTCATCGGTGCCACGCTCAACGGCCGCGAATTCGCCACCACCGAGCCCGACCGCGCGGTGCGCTTCGAGATGTTTCCCAGCGAGTCGATCTCGGGCGCCACGGTCTACAAGACCCAGCAGGCCGACATCGTGGAAGGCGGCATCGCCACCACCATCGATCTGCAGACCGTCTCGCCGCTGGCCCACAGCGCGCGTGCGGCCTCGCTGAAGGCCGACGCGGTGTACTACCAGCTCAGCAGCCAGATCGATGGTGCCAAGAAGGTGGCGCCGCGCCTGGGCGGCATCTACATCGACCAGTTTGCCAACCGCACGCTGGGTCTGGCCATCGCCTTCAGCCATTACGACCAGCCCTCGGTGGAAGACAGCCTGCGCAACTGGGGCTTCAACGAGAACAACAACGACCCCGCGCTGGGCAAGGAGTCCTGGGGTTTCCAGCACAAGGTCAAGCGCGGCACCAACACCCGCTCGTCGGTGCTGGCCAAGCTCGAGGCACGGCCCGGCGCCGACTGGCTGCTCAGCGCCGACCTGTACCACGCGCGCTCCAAGATCGACGAGCCCGAGCTGTACCACACGGCCGACACCGGCAACTGGAACGGCTGGCGCAGCGGCAGCTTCAGCCAGGTGCAGCGCGACAACGGCTACATCACCGGTGCCACGCTGGCCGGCGCCTCGGTCAACACCATCCAGGGCCTGTGGCAGCAGGACATGCGCAACCTGGCCGGCGGCCTGAACGCCAAGTGGAAGCGCGGCGCCTGGTCGCTCGAGGCCGATGTGGCCAGCTCGCGCGCCGACCGCGACACGCTGTGGTCGGCCGTGGCCCTGAACCTGCCCGCCAGCGGCGCGCTGAGCTGGAACTTCGCCCGCGACCAGTGGATGAACTACAGCTTCAGCCAGGACACCGGCAACCCGGCCGGCTACGCCGGCGCCATCTCCGAGACCTGGGGCCCCACCTACAGCGGCCGGCTGAAGGATGAGCTCGATTCGCAGCTGCTCACGCTGAGCCGCAAGGTCGACGGCAGCCCGCTCAGCAAGCTGAGCGTCGGCCTGCGCGCCACGCAGCGCGAGAAGGGCTACGAGCAGGTGTCGTGGAACTACGGCAGCAATGCCAGCATCACCGCCGCCGACCTCAGCCGCGTGCAGGTGGACGGCCGCCCCGACTTCGTGGCCCTGCAGGGTGATTTCCGCGCCGCGGTGGCGCGGCTGTTCGGCGCCTCGGCGCTCAGCGCCGCCGGCCGCAGTGCCACCGACAGCGATCTGCGCGACCGCAACTGGCGCGCCGCCGAACGCAATCTGGCGCTGTTTGTGCAGGGCGATTTCAGCGGTCAGCTGGGCGGCCTGGGCTGGCGCGGCAATGCCGGCCTGCGCGTGGTGCAGACCGAGCAGACCGGCTACGGCATGTCCTGGCTGCCCGGCGCCAGCACGCTCACCGCGGTGTCCGACGGCCTCAAGCACACCCGCGCCCTGCCCAGCGCCAACTGGGTGCTGAGCCTGGACGAGCGCGACGTCAACCAGCTGCGCCTGGGTCTGGCGCGTGCCATGTCGCGTGCGCCGCTGGATGTGATGAGCGCGGCACAGACGATCTGGATCGACAACAGCGGCCCGCAGCCGGTGGCCCGCATCTCGGGCGGCAACCCGCGCCTGAAACCGATGATGGCCGACCAGATCGACCTGACCTTCCAGCGCTTCTTCGCCAAGGGCGGCCTGCTGTCGGCCGGCCTGTTCTACAAGAAGGTGTCCGACTACATCGGCATGAGCAGCGTGGCCGGCACCTGGGGCGGCCAGCAGGCCTTCTTCACGCAGCAGATCAATGCCGGCAAGGGCCATGTCTCGGGCCTGGAGCTGGTCTACCAGCAGGCCTTCAGCACCCTGCCCGAGCCCTGGAACGGCCTGGGCGTGTTTGCCAACTACACCTACACCCGCAGCAGCATCCAGGAGAACGGCGACGCCTCGGGCGCCAGCTTCCGGCCCATCGCCACCAACGGCCTGATGAAGGACAACGGCGGCCTCACGCTGTGGTACGAGCGCCAGGGCTTCGAGGCGCGGCTGGCGGTCAACCACCACAGCGCCTACAACCGCGCGCCCACCTGGGACTCGACCCGCTTCCAGATCAACGGCGCCGAGACCTGGGTCTCGCTGAACCTGTCGCAGAAACTCACCGACCAGTGGCAGCTGCGCTTCGGCGTCGAGAACCTGGGCAACCAGACCGTCACCTACACCGACCCGCTGAACCCGGTGAACCAGGAGAACTTCCGCTTCGGCCGCCGCATCAACGTGGGCGTGAGCTACAAGCTCTGAGCCGGCACCGGCTGCCTCTGCCACTTACCCCCCGCCCACTGACGCCCGGACGCACCCCACCATGACCCTCAACCGCCGCCAGCTGAGCCTGGGCCTGGCCACGGCCGCCTGGCTGCCGGGCCAGGCCAACGCCAACGCCAACGCCAACGCCTGCCCACCCGCCGTCACCCAGCATGCGCGGGGCTTCATCGTGGGCGCCGATGTCTCGATGCTGGAGGCGGTTGAGCACGGCGGCGGGCGTTTTGCCGATGCCCAGGGCCGCCCGGCCGAGGCGTTGGGGCTGCTGCACGGCGCCGGCTTCGACTGGGGCCGGCTGCGCCTGTGGCACACCCCGGTGAACGCCGACGATGTGCGCGAGGGCGAGCGCCTGGTCTCGCGCCGCGGCGAGCCGGTGGGCGGCGGCAGCAACGACCTGGCGCTGACCATCCGCCTGGCCCGGCGCCTGCGCCAGCAGGGCATGAAGTGGCTGCTCGACATCCACTACAGCGACTTCTGGGCCGACCCCGCCCACCAGCGCAAGCCGCAGGCCTGGCGCACGCTCAGCGGCACGGCGCTGGCCGACGCGGTCCAGGCCTACACCACCGAGGTGCTGCTGCGCCTGCACGAGGCCGGCGTGACGCCCGACATGGTGCAACTGGGCAACGAGATCAACGGCGGCATGCTGTGGCCCGACGGCAAGACCTGGCGCGAGACGCCCGACGAGGCCATCGGCGGCATGAGCGGCTTTCTGGCGCTGATGGCCGCCGCGGTGCGCGGCTGGCAGGCCGCCGAGGCGCGCATCGGCCAGCGTGTGCCGGTGATGGTGCACCTGGCCCACCAGGGCGACGGCCGCAGCCGCGAGACCTTCGAGCGCATGTTCGATGCGCTGCGCGACAGCGGCGCGCGCATGGATGTCATCGGCCTGAGCTGGTACCCCTATTTCCACGACGACCTGGCCAGCCTGCGCGCCAACCTGCAGCACCTGTCTGCCCGCTACGGCAAGCCGCTGGTGGTGGTGGAAACCGCCTACGGCTGGCAGCTCGATCACCCGGTGGGCGGCGCGGCGATCTTCAACGCCGAGGCCCAGCGCAAGTCGGGCTACCCGGCCACGCCGGCCGGCCAGCAGGCCCTGCTGCAGGACGTGGCCCGCGCCGTGGCCGACACGCCGCAGGGCCTGGGCGTCTTCTACTGGGAGCCGGCCTGGCTGGCCGTGCCCGGTGCGGGCTGGCGCACCAACGACATCAACGGCTGGGCCAACCAGACGCTGTTCGATGCCCGCGGCCGCGCGCTGCCGGGCCTGCAGGCCCTGCGCGCCGCGGCACCACGCTGCCGCTGAACGCCCGGGGCCGCCCCTGCGGCCGCCCCGGCCGGCCTGGCGCAGTGGCGCGGGTAACATGCCGCGCCCGCCTCCCCCTACCCACCCCCATTGCATGACCACCCTCGTTGACGTGGCCCGCCAGGCCGGCGTGACCGCCGCCACCGTCTCGAACGTGATGCGCGGGCGCGGCAAGGTGGGCGAGGCCACCCGCGAGCGCGTGCTGGCCGCCGCGCGCGAGCTGGGCTACCGGCCCAACCTGATGGCCCGCGCACTGGTCGAAGGCCGGCCATCCACCATCGCGCTGATGGTCAGCAGCATCGCCAACCCGTTCTACCCCGAGTTCGCGCTCGAGGTCGAACGCGCGGCGCGGCGCCAGGGCTACTTTCTGCTGGTGTGCAACACCAACGACGACCCCGAGCAGGAGCGCGCCTACCTCGACGCCGTGGGCGGTGCACTGGCCAGCGGCGTGATCGTGATGAACGCCGATTTCGTGGATGCCGACGAGCTGATCGCGCTGCGCCAGCGCGGCATGCCCATGGTGCTGGGCATGTGGGAGCGGCCGCAGGAGCCGCCGCCCATCCCCAGCATCGCGGTCGACATGGAGCAGGCCGGCGTGCTGGCCGCCGAGCACCTGCTGAAGCTGGGCCACCGCCAGTTCGGTGCCATCGTCGGCAGCGAGGCCAGCGGCAACCACCGCTGGCGCTTTCGCGGCTTCGAGCAGACCCTGGCGCGCGCCGGCCTGCCGCTGCCGCCGGCCCAGGTGCGCTACGGCCGCGACAGCATCGACGACGGCCGCAACGCGGCGCACAGCCTGCTGGCCGCCGTGCCCGGCATCACCGCGGTGTTTGCCAGCAACGACCTGCCGGCGCTGGGCGTGCTGCAGGCGGCGGTAGACCTGGGCATCGAGGTGCCGGCCGAGCTGTCGGTGGTGGGCGTCACCGACATCCAGCTTGCCCACCAGATGCGCCCGGCCCTGACCACCATCGCCGTGCCCACCGCCGATGCCGCGCGCCTGGCCGTGCAGCTGCTGCTCGACGAGATCGCGCAGCGCGGCGACGGCCCGGCGCCGATGCTGGTGGCCGAGCCGCCGCGTCTGCTGGTGCGCGCCACCACCGCCAAACCACGCCGCGAGCGCCAACCATGACCCCGCCCTCCTCCTCGCCGCTGCTGCGCACCGCCGTGCCCGCCGATGCCGCCGCCTGCGTGCTGCTGCGCGGCCAGACGCGTGAAAACGCGGTGTCGGTCGAGCGCCTGCGCAGCCTGGGCATCACGGTGGACAGCTGGGCGCAAGACATCGCCGAGGGGCGCCTGTGGGGCGTGATCGCCGAAGGCCCGGCCGCCACGATGCACGGCTACTGCTTTGGCGACTGCGCCAGTGGCGAAGTGGTGGTGCTGGCGCTGCGCCCCGAGGCCGAAGGCGCCGGCCTGGGCCGCGCCCTGCTGCAGGCCGTGGTGCAGCAGCTGCGCGGCCAGGGCCACGCGCGCCTGTTTCTCGGCTGCGCCAGCGATCCGGCCGTGCGCTCGCACGGCTTCTACCGCCACCTGGGCTGGCGCAGCACCGGCCGCATCGACCGCCTGGGCGACGAAGAGCTGGAACTGCTGGACTGAGAGCTCAGGCCTTGCGCGCCGCCTGCGCCAGTCCATGCAGGATGCCGCAGTGCGCCGCGTCGCGCCCGCTGTCGCACAAGGCACGCAAGGCCTTGAGCTGCTTGTCCAGCTGCCTGAGTTCGCGCAGCCGCGTGGCCACCTCGGCGATGTGGCGGTCGAGCAGGCCGTTGACATCGGCGCAATGGTCGTCGGGCGAATCCTTGAAGCGCAGCAGCACGCGGATCTCGTCCAGCGCCATGTCCAGCGAGCGGCAGTGGCGGATGAAGGCCAGCCGCTCGGCATGCGCCGGGCCGTAGATGCGGTAGTTGCCCTCGCTGCGCGCCGGGGCGGGCAGCAGGCCTTCGCGCTCGTAGTAGCGCAGCGTTTCCACCGGCACCTGGTGGGCCGCGGCCAGTTCACCGATCTTCATGGCGGCGCATTCTCGCGCCGCCAGGCCGGCCGCAGCTGCCGCGCCCGATTGGCCCCGGCGCGGCATCCGCGTCGCTTGACTCTGAACTGGCTGCAGGGTTTCCAATGGCGGCATCGCATCCTGGGAACACGCCCACCATGAGCCAGTCCTGCGGCAGCCACGGCGGCTGCCAAGCTCCGCCCGCGGCCCGCAACCCGCGCTACCGCCGCGTGCTGTGGCTGGCGCTGTGGATCAACCTGGCCATGTTTGCCGTCGAGCTGGCGGGCGGGCTGCGCGCCGGTTCGGTGTCGCTGCTGGCCGATGCGATCGACTTTCTCGGTGATGCCGCCAACTACGGCGTCTCGCTGCTGGTGCTGGGCATGGCGCTGCAGTGGCGCGCCCGCGCCGCCCTGTTCAAGGGCCTGTGCATGGGCGGCTTCGGCATGTTTGTGCTGGGCCGCGCGCTGTGGGCGGCGCTGAACGGCGACACGCCCGAGCCGATCACCATGGGCGCCATCGGCAGCCTGGCCCTGGTGGCCAATGTGGCCGTGGCCTGGATGCTCTACGCCTGGCGCGAGGGCGACGCCAACATGCGCTCGGTGTGGCTGTGCAGCCGCAACGACGCCATCGGCAACCTGGCGGTGATGGGCGCCGCGCTGGGCGTCTTCGGCACCGGCCGCGCCTGGCCCGACCTGCTGGTGGCGCTGGTGATGGCCGGCCTGGCCCTGAGCGCCAGCCGCGCGGTGCTGCGCCAGGCCGTGGGCGAGTTGCAGGCCGGGCCGGAGCAGGCCCCGCCGCCGGCCTGAACCCCACAGCTGCTAGACTTTTTGCCATGCGTCGCTGGTTCGCGATCCTTCTGCTGGCCTTGTTGCCGCTCCAGTTCAGCTGGGCGGCGGTTGCGGCGTACTGCAGCCACGAAGCCACGCCGCAGGGGCCGCACATCGGCCACCACGAACACCACCACGAGCACCACCACGAACTCCAGCCCGATCTGCGGCTGGATGCGTCGGCCGGCGCCCTGGCCGATGCCGCATCGGGCAGCCCCGCCGCCAGCCATGGCGCTGCCAGCGAGGGCACTGCCGCCGGCGCAGCATCGGATGCGGCCACGCTGCCCGGGCTTGATCTCGACTGCGGCCATTGCCATGGCGCCTCGGCCGGCCTGCCGGCCCCTGCAGGCGCCTGGCTGCCGGGCGCGCTGGGCTCACGCCCGCCGCCCCCGGTGGCAGGCGCCCTGCCCTGCCCGGCGCCGGTGCCGCCTGAACGGCCCCAGTGGCCGCCCCTCGCCTGATCGGCGAGGCGGGTCTGCACCCTTTCTGACCCCGGTTCGCGCCGCGGCGTCCACCGGCCCTGGTTCGACACCAGCGCCGGGGCGCCGGGCCCGACGCACGGCCGCCGTACCCGGCCGCGTGCTCGCCGATCTCCCGTGTGCTGTTGAGCCCTCTGGAGCATCGGATGTTTTGCCACCCCCTTCCTCTCACGGCGCCCGGCCGGCGCCACTGCGCTGCCGCCTGGGCGCTGGCCGCCGCAGCGCTGCTGGCCCTGGCGCTTGAACCCGCCGGAGCGCAGACCACCGTCGGCCCCCCCGCGGCCAGCGCCGCGGCAGCCGCCGCGCCCGCGGCCAGCGCCTTGCCACTGACGCTGCGCCAGGCCTTCGACCAGGCCTGGGCGCGCCAGCCCGAGGCCCAGGCCTTGGCGCATTGGCGCGAAGCGGCCAGCGCCCAGGCCCGCGCGGCCCGCGCCTGGACGCCCGAGCCGGTGGCGCTGGCCGTGGCCGGCAGCAGCGACCGCTTCACCGGCCAGCAGGGCGCACGCGAGCTCGAGCTGGGTCTGGCCGTGCCGCTGTGGCGCCGCGGCGAGCAAGGCCGCAGCCAGGCGCTGGCCGAAGCCGAGGCGCAAGCGCATGAAAGCCGCAGCCAGGCCGCCCAGCTGCGCCTGGCCGCCGCGCTGCGCGAGGCCTGGTGGGCCTGGCAGCGCAGTGGCCTCGAGCGCAGCGCCGCGCGTGCCCAGCACGGCGCGCTGCAGCGCCTGGCCGCCGATGTGGCGCGGCGCCACCGGGCCGGCGCGCTGGCCCGCGCCGACCAGCACCAGGCCGATGGCGCCCTGGCCGCCGCCGAGGCCGCCCTGGCGCAGGCCGAGGCCGCGCAGCAGGAGGCCGCGCTGCACCTGGCCGCGCTGGCCGGTGTGGCCCTGCCGGAGCTGGACCGTGCCGGCGCCGCGCCAGCGGCCCTGCCCGAGCCCGAGCCCGAGCCGGAGCCGCAATCCGCGCCCGCCCTGCCAGCGGCCCCGGCCCGCGCGCCGGACGCCCTGGTGCCCAGCCCCGGCCACGCCGAACTGCGTGCGCTGAACGACCGTCGCCAGCTGGCCGGCGCCACGCTGGCGCTGCTGGCCACGCAAGGCCGCGCCAGCCCCGAGTTGACCGTGGCCACCCGCCACGAGCGCCCGGGCCATGGCCTGCCGTACCAGCAAAGCCTGAGCATCGGCGTGCGTCTGCCGCTGCAGGCCGACCCGCAGCAAGCGGGCCGGCTGGCCGCTGCCCGCGCCGAGGCGCAGGCGCTGCAGGCCCAGCTGGCGCTGGATGCCGCCCGCCTGGCGGCCGAACAGGCCGCGGCGCGCGTGCGCACCACCGGCGCCCAGGCCCAGCTGGCCGCCGCCGAGCGCCGCGCCCGGCTGGCGGCCGAAACCCGCGGCTTCATCGACCAGGCCTTCCAGCTTGGCGAGGCCGACCTGCCCACCCGGCTGCGGGTGGAGGCCGAGGCGGCCGAAGCCGGCCTGCAGGCGCAGCGCGCGCGCATCGACCTGGCCGCCGCCGTATCGGCCTGGCGCCAGGCGCTGGGCCTGCTGCCGCCATGAACCACGCCACCCGCCAGCGCGCCCCCCTTTCATCAGGACTCTTCACCATGACCCCCTTCACCCGCCTGACCCGCCGCGGCCTGGCCGCCACGCTGCTGGCCGGCAGCCTGGGCACCCTGGCCGACGCAGGTCATGACCACGGCCCGGCCCAGCCCGCCGTGGCTGGCGCCGCGCTGCCGCGTTTTGCCGCGCAGTCCGATCAGTTCGAGCTGGTGGGCGTGCTCGATGGCCGCCGGCTGAACCTGTACCTCGACCGTTTTGCCGACAACGCGCCGGTGCCCGGTGCGCGCATCGAGCTCGACCTGGCCGGCAGCCGCCACAGCGCCCAGCCGCAGCCCGACGGCAGCTACACCCTGCTGTTGAAGGCCGCGCCCGCACCGGGCCTGCTGTCGGTGACCGCCACCGTGAGCCTGGGCGCCGAGGTCGACCTGCTGGCCGCCGACCTGGACGTGGGCGCGCCGGCCCATGCCCACGGGGCTGAGCCGGGGCCGGGCGGCTGGTTCACGCCCGCCCGGCTGGGCGGGGCGCTGGGCGCCGTGGGCGCAGGGCTGGCCCTGGCCCTGGCCCTGCTGCTGAACCGGCTGCGTCGGCGCCTGGCAAGCACGGCGCCGGGCGCCGCCGCCGCGCCCGCCGGCACCGTGGGAGAGTCCGCATGAGCGCCTGCGCCCAACCAGGCCGGTCCCGGCCCGCACCCCGGCGGGTGGCTGCGCCGGCCGTGTGGCCGCCTGTGTGGCCGCCTGTGTGGCCAGCCGGCCGCAGGGCCGTGCGGCGCGCGTTGGCCCTGCTGATGCTGGCCGCCGTCGCCACGCTGCCGGCCCAGGCCGGGCCGGGCCACGAGCATGGCCCCGCGGCGCCGGCCCCCAGCGCCAACGGCCCGCAGCGTCTGGCCGACGGCAGCGTGTTCCTGCCCAAACCGGCGCAGCACCAGCTGGGCGTGCGCACCCTGCTGACCGAGGCCGCCGAGCTGCCGCGCACGCTGGCGCTGAACGGCACGGTGACCATGGACCCCAACGCCGGTGGCCGGGTGCAGGCGCTCCATGCCGGGCGCATCGAGCCCGGCCCGCGCGGTCTGCCCCAGGCCGGGCAGGCGGTGCGCAAGGGCGAGCTGCTGGCCCATGTGCTGACGGCCGTGGCGCCGCTGGAGCGCGCCGGCCAGGCCGCCCAGCTGGCCGAGCTGCGCGCCGCGCTGGCGCTGGCCCACAAGCGCCTGGCGCGCCTGCAGCTGCTGGCCGACACCGTGCCGCGCAAGGACATCGAGGCCGCCGAGAGCGAGGCCGCCAGCCTCGAGCAGCGCATCGCAGCGCTGGGCAGCGGCCTGGCCGCGCGCGAGGCGCTGGTGGCGCCGGTGTCGGGCGTGATCGCCTCGGCCCAGGTGGTGGCCGGCCAGGTGGTCGAGGCGCGCGAGCTGCTGTTCGAGATCGTCGACCCCGGGCGCCTGCGCATCGAGGCCCTGGCCTTTGATCCGGCGCTGGCGGCCGAGGTGGCCGGCGCCTGGCTGGCGCTGGGCGATCAGCGCGTGCCGCTGGTGTTTGCCGGCGCTGCCCGCAGCCTGCGCGACCAGGCCCTGCCGCTGGGCTTTCGCGCCCAGGGCGCGGCGCTGCAGGCCCTGGCGGTGGGCCAGCCAGTGCGGGTGTTCGTGCACACGCGCAGCACCGTGCGCGGCATTGCCGTGCCGGTGGCTGCGCTGATGAAGAGCCCGGCCAACCAGAGCATCGTGTGGGTCAAGACCGCGGCCGAGCTGTTTGCGCCGCGCGTGGTCATGGTCGAGCCGCTGGACGGCGTGCGCGTGGCCGTCACCGCGGGGCTGCAGCCCGGCGAGCGCATCGCCACCCAGGGCGCGGCGCTGATCAACCAGATCCGCTGAGGGCGCCGCGATGTTCAAGTGGCTTCTCGAGCACAGCCTGGCCAACCGCCTGCTGGTGCTGCTGACCGGTCTGGCGCTGATGGCCTATGGCGCATACACGCTGTCGCGCACGCCGGTGGACGTGTTTCCAGACCTCGACAAACCCACGGTCACGCTGATGACCGAGGCCGGCGGCATGGCCGCCGAAGAGGTGGAGCAGCTGATCGGCCTGCCGCTGGAGGCGGCCGTCAGCGGCCTGCCGGGGGTGGAATCGGTGCGCTCCACCGCCTCGGCCGGCCTGTCCTTCGTGTACCTCACCTTCAACTGGCAGACCGACATCTACCGGGCGCGGCAGCTGGTGTCGGAGCGGCTGGCCACACTGGAGACCAGCCTGCCCGCCGGCGTGGTGGCGCACATGGGGCCGGTCAGCTCGATCATGGGCGAGATCCTGCAGATCGCGATCCCGCTCGACCCCGCGCGCATCAGCCCGATGGCGGTGCGCGAGTACGCCGACTGGGTGCTGCGCCCGCGCCTGCTGTCGGTGCCCGGCGTGGCCCAGGTGATCCCCATCGGCGGCGAGGTGCGCCAGTTTCAGGTGCAGCCCGACACCGCGCGCCTGGCCGCGCTGGGCGTCACCCACGATCAGCTGGTGGCGGCGCTGAAGGGATTTGCCGCCAACACCTCGGGCGGCTTTCTCGAGCGCAATGGCCGCGAGGTCCTGATCCGCCACCTGGCGCGCGCGCCCGATGGCAGCACCGGCGCGCTGGACGAGCTGAAGAACCTGGCGCTCGGCGCCCGCGGCGGCCAGCCGATCCTGCTGCGCCAGGTGGCCGAGGTGAGCTTTGCCGCCGCGCCGCGCCGCGGCGATGCCGGCTTCGAGGGCCGGCCGGCGGTGATCCTGGGCATCCAGAAGCAGCCCGGCGCCGACACGCTGGCGCTCACCCGCAGCATCGAGGCGGCGCTGGGCGGCCTGCGCGTCTCGCTGCCGCCGGGCATGGACGCGCCGCGCGTCACCTTCCGCCAGGCCAGCTTCATCGAGGCCTCGATCGGCACGCTGCAAGGCAAGCTGCTGGGCGCCTCGCTGGTGGTGGCGCTGATCCTGTTCTTCTTTCTCGGCACGCTGCGGCCCACGCTGATCGCGCTGACCGCGATCCCGGTGTCGATCTGCATCACCGCGCTGGTGTTCCACTACTTCGGCCTGTCGATCAACACCATGACGCTGGGCGGCCTGGCCATCGCCATCGGCGGCCTGGTGGACGATGCGGTGGTGGATGTGGAGAACATCATCCGCCGCCTCAAGGCCAACCGCGCACTGCCGGCGGCGCAGCGCCTGGCACCGCTGGCGCTGGTGGCGCGGGCCTCGCTGGAGGTGCGCTCGGGCATCCTGTATGCCACGGTGCTGATCGTGCTGGTGTTCCTGCCGCTGTTTGCGCTGCCGGGCCTGGAGGGCCGGCTGTTCGTGCCGCTGGGCGTGGCCTTCATCGTCTCCACCCTGGCCTCGCTGCTGGTGTCGGTGACGCTCACGCCGGTGCTCAGCCTGTGGCTGCTGCCGGGCATGCAGAACCTGGCGCATGGCGACACGCGCGTGCTGCGCTGGCTGAAGGCGCGCTACGCCGTGGCGCTGCGCGGGGTGCTGGGCCGCCCGCGTGCGGCGCTGGCCGCGGCAGCGCTGGCGGTGCTGCTGTCGGCGGCGGCGCTGCCCTGGTTTGCCACCAGCTTCTTGCCGCCCTTCAGCGAGGGCACGCTGCTGATCGGGCTGCGGCTCAACCCTGGCATCACGCTGGACGAGTCGTCGGCGCTGGCGCGCCAGGCCGAACGCCTGGTGCGCCAGGTGCCCGAGGTCACGCATGTCGGCCGCCGCAGCGGCCGGGCCGAGCTCGACGAGCATGCCGAGGGCGTGCATGTCAGCGAGCTGGACGTGGGCCTGAAGCCCAGCGCCGAGCTGCGTCGCAGCATGGACGAGATCCGTGCCGACATCCGCGCCCGGCTGATCAATCTGCCGGCGGCGCTCGAGATCGGCCAGCCGATCTCGCACCGCATCGACCACATGCTGTCGGGCGTGCGCTCGCAGATCGCGATCAAGATCTTCGGCGAGGATCTGGACGCGCTGCGCGGCCAGGCCGAGACGCTGCGCGCGCGGCTGGCGGGCATTGCCGGCCTGGCCGACCTGCAGGTCGAGAAGCAGGTGCTGGCGCCGCAGATCCGGGTGCTGGTGGACAGCGCGGCGGCGGCGCGCCACGGCCTGCCGCCCGCGCAGGTGCTGGCCACGCTGCAGGGCCTGGTGGCGGGCGAGACGGTGTCGCAGGTGGCCGAGGGCGGGCGGCGCTTTGCGCTGGTGCTGCGCCTGCCCGAAGCCGCGCGCGGCGCCGAGGGCCTGGGCCAGCTGATGATCGGCACGCCGCTGGGGCCGGTGCCGCTGTCGCGCCTGGCCCGCATCGACGAAGGCGACGGCCCCAACCAGATCAGCCGCGACGACGGCAAGCGCCGCATCGTGCTCTCGGCCAATGCCTCGGGGCGGCCGCTGTCGGAGGTGGTGGCCGACATCCGCCGCGTGGTGGCCGACACCCGGCTGCCCGAAGGCGGCTTCATCACGCTGGGCGGGCAGTTCCAGGCGCAGGAGCAGGCGTCGCGGCTGATCGGCCTGCTGTCGCTGCTGTCGCTGGGCCTGATGTTCGTGGTGCTGCACCAGCGCTACCGCTCGGCGGTGCTGGCGCTGCTGGTGATGGTGAACGTGCCGCTGGCCCTGGTGGGCGCGGTGATCGGCCTGGCCTGGTCGGGCCAGCCGCTGTCGGTGGCCGCGCTGGTGGGCTTCATCACGCTGGCCGGCATCTCGCTGCGCAACGGCATCCTCAAGCTCAGCCACTACCTGCACCTGATGCGCCACGAGGGCGAGGCCTTCGGCCTGCCGATGATCGTGCGCGGTTCGCTCGAGCGCCTGAGCCCGGTGCTGATGACTGCGCTGGTCACCGCCTTTGCGCTGGCGCCGCTGCTGTTCGAGGCCGAGCGCCCCGGCACCGAGATCCTGCACCCGGTGGCGGTGGTGATCTTCTCGGGCCTGGTCAGCGCCACCCTGCTCGACACCCTGCTGACGCCGGCGATGTTCTGGCTGTTCGGCCGCCGCCCGGCCGAGCGCTGGCGGCAGACCGAACCGGCCGAGCCGGCCTGATGGCCGGGTCGCCTGATCGCCTGATGGCCTGATTGCCTGATCGCCTGATTGCTGCCAACGACTCCCCTTCACGCGTGCCCGACACGCCCTGACGAAAGACCTTGAACATGACCCCCATCGCCTGGCTTCGCGCCCTCACCCTGACCCTGGCGACCACCGGCGCCGCACTGGCCGCCGACAAGGCCCACGGCCCCGGCCACCACGACCACCAGCCGCAGCACGGCGGCGTGGTGGTCGGGGGGCGCGAGTTCGACCACGAGCTGGTGGCGCGGCCCGAGGCCATCCGCCTGTACGTGCGCGGCCATGGCCAAGCGGTGAACCTGGCCCAGGCCAGCGCCCGCCTGGTGCTGCTGAACGGCAGCGAGAAGCAGGAGGTGACCCTGCTGCCGGCCGGCGGTGACCGGCTCGAGGCCACCGGCAGCTTCAAGCTGGGTGCCGGCACCAAGGCGGTGGCGGCGCTCACCATCGGCGGCCGCGCGGCCGGCACGGTGCGCTTTGTGCTGAAGTAAGGCGCTGCCGGGCGGCTGCGGGCCGCGTGGCCCATGGGCTGGTCAGCCGGTCAGCCGGTCAGCGGCGCCGTGTCGGCACGGCGCGGCGCCGCCCACCTGGCGGTTCTGGCCTTCCAGCTCGAAGGGGCGGCCCACGGCGGCCAGCACCTTGTCGCCCACGCTGCGGGCGATGGCGGCATCGCACACACCGGTGAGCAGAGTCGCGAACTCGTCGCCGCCCAGGCGGCACACCAGGTCGGTGTCGCGCACCGCGCGCTGCAGGCGCCGCGCCACACCCTGCAGCAGCTGGTCGCCGGCGGCATGGCCCAGCGTGTCGTTGACGGCCTTGAAATGGTCGAGGTCGATGTACAGCAGCGCCAGCTCATCGCCTTCACCCTGCAGGCGCTCCTGCTCGCGGCGCTGCATCGTGGTGTCCTGGCTGATGCCCACGAAGCCGTCAAACACGCCGTCCAGCTTGATCGGCAGGCAGCTCAGCGCCAGCCAGGTGGTGCCCTCGGGCGTCGGGTAGTCGAGCACGAACTCCACCGCCTCGCCGGCAAAGGCCTGCTTCATGAACGGCCGGCCCCGGCCCCGGCGCCGGCCCTGGCACCAGCCCCAACCCCGGCGTGAACGATGCGATCATGGCCGCATGAACTCTTTCGCATGGGGCCTGGTCGGGCCGGGCCGCATTGCCCACACGTTTGCCGAGGTGGTGCAGCAGCGCGCCGGCATGCACCTGCACACGGTGCAGGGCCGCGATGCGGCGCGCGCCCAGGCCTTTGCCGGGCAGTGGGCGCGGCCGGGCCGGCCGGTGCCGCAGGTGGCCGCCAGCCTGGCGCAGATGCTGGCCGATCCGGCCATCGACGGCGTCTACATCGCCACGCCGCATGCCCAGCATGTGCAGGCCATCGAGGCCTGCCTGCTGGCCGGCAAGCCGGTGCTGTGCGAGAAGCCGCTGGTGGCCACGCAGGCCCAGGCCCAGCGCGTGGTGGCGCTGGCCCAGGCCCGCGGCGTGTTCTTGATGGAGGCGCTGTGGACGCGCTTTCTGCCGCTGTATGCCGGCGTGCGGCAATGGCTGGCGGCGGGCGAGATCGGCGCGGTGCAGCATGTGCAGAGCAGCTTCTGCTTTGCTGCCAACCCCGATCCGGCCGGCCGCATGTGGAACCCGGCACTGGCCGGCGGCGCGCTGCTCGACCTGGGCGTCTACAACCTGGCGCTGAGCCGCTGGGCGCTCGAAAGTGCGCCCGGCAACTGCCCGCCGCTGGCCCGCCTGCATGTGGATGGGGCGCTGGCCGCCACCGGGGTGGATCGGCGTGTGGCCGGCACCCTGGTGTTCGAGGGCGGCGCGGTGGCGCAGTTCGTCTGCGCGGGCGACGGCAAGGGCGAAAACGCGTTGTCCATCCAGGGCGAGCGCGGCCACATCCGCGTGGCCGAGCCTTTCTGGGGGGCCACCCAGGCCACGCTGCAGCGGCCCGGCGAGCCGGTGCTGACCCTTGATCGCCCGCACGAGATCAACGGCTTCGAGGGCGAGATCGACGAGGCCGTGCGCTGCGTGCGCGCCGGCCTGGGCGAGAGCCCGGCCATGCCGCTGGCCGAGACCCTGGTGCTGGCCGGCTGGATGCAGGAGATCCGCCGCCGTCTGGGCGTGGTCTACCCCTTCGACTGACAAGGTGGGAATGAACCTGCTGCGCGGGCCCATGGCGGCGCTGCGCGACTCGCCGTGCGGGTGTGCGGCTGCTTTGCTCGAGCCACCCTGCGCCCGCTCGCGACGGTTCCTTCACACCCTCTGAGCAAGCGCCACCGAGCCCGCTGCGCGGGCAGCTGGCGCCAATCGCCCTGAGCCTGCGCGCGACGCCCCGCTCAGCCCTTGTCGGCGGCCGGCGCCCGGCGCCGGGCTGGCGTGCCAGCGGTCTTGGCCGCCGCCTTGCGGGCCGGCGGCCGCTTGGTGGCGTGGGGCGTGGCAGGTGGCGTGGCGGGTGGCAGCACGCTGCGCAGCAAGGCCTCGCAGGCCAGCTGGGTCATGCGCCTGGGCACCGGGTACTGGGTGTCGGCCTCCCAGCAGGCGGCGCGGGCCAGCGCCGGGATGTCGGCCTCGCGCAGCGCCGCCAGCGTGCGCGGAATGGCCACCGCGTCGCACAGTGCCTGCACGCCGTCGATGAAGCGCAGCGCCAGCGTGGCCTCGGTGTCGTGGCCGTCATTGACGCCGTCGTCCAGGCCCACGGCACGGGCCAGCGCGGCCAGCGGCGCCGCGGCCTCGGCCTGGCAAAAGCGCAGCACGGCCGGCAGCATCAGCGCGTTGGCCAGGCCGTGGGGCGTGTGATAACGCCCGCCCAGCTGGTGCGCAATGGCGTGCACATTGCCCACGCTGGCGCGGGTGAAGGCCAGGCCGGCCCAGGTGCTGGCCAGAGCCATCTGCTCGCGCGCCTGCAGCTGACGGCCGTCGTCGAAGGCCGGCTTCAGCCAGCGCCAGATCAGCACCACCGCGGCGCGGGCCAGGCGGCTGGTGTGCGGCGTGGCCCACTGGCTGATGCTGGCCTCGATGGCGTGGGTGAGCGCGTCGATGCCGGTGGCGGCCGTTACCGCGGGCGGCAGGCCCACCATCAGCAAGGGGTCGAGCGCGGCCATCTCGGGCACGATGCGGGTATCGGCCACCACCCGCTTGCGCCCCCCTGCGCCGGGGTTGCCGGGCTCGCCGGGCTCGGAGATCACCGCGGCCACCGTGACCTCGCTGCCGGTGCCGGCCGTGGTGGGCACGGCGTAGAGCGGCGGCGGGCCGTGCTGGCCCTTGAAGTAGCCCACCAGCTCGGCCGGCGGCCGGCCGTTGGCGGCGGCCAGGCCGATGACTTTGGCCGCATCCATCACCGAGCCGCCACCCACGGCGACGATGCCGTCGCAGCCTTCGCCCAGGTAGCAGGTCACGCCGGCCTCCACATCGGCCACCGGCGCGTCGGCCCGCACCGCGTCAAACACCACCAGCGGCACGCCGGCGGCGGCCAGGGCCTCGCACAGCGCCTGGGCGAGGCCGAGGCGGGCCACCTCGGCGTCGGTCACCAGCAGCAGCTTGCGGTGGCCGAAGGCGGCAATCGCCTGGCCCAGCCGGGCCGAGGCGCCGGCACCCACCAGCAGCAGCGGCTGCGGGATCGGCACCCGTTTTGTCACCACCCCGGCCGCGCGTTTGAGCCGGGGCAGGCCAAGGCTGCGGGCCATGTCGCTGATCAATTCGGGAAACATCGGCCGGCTCCATCATCTTGACTTTGGCCAGTTTGCCCAAGGACAACCATGACGAACGTGATCGGCATCAGTCTCGGTGCGCGGCGCCACGACTTCGAGCTGCGCACCCGGCTGCTGGGTCAAAGCCTGCAGGTGCAGCGCGTGGGCACCGACGGCAGCCTGACCCAGGCCACGAAGCTGCTGAAGTACTGGGACCGCCATGCGCAGGCCATCGGCCTGGGCCTGGTGAAGGACAGCGCGCGTTTCGGCGCGCAGCGCGAGATCGACGCCGACCTGGCGCGCCTGGCCGGCGTGGCGCAGCGCGTGCCGGTGACCACCGGCGCGCGGCTGTCGGAGATTCTTCTCGAGTGGTCGCTGCGCCATGCGCAGACGACGCTGGGCCACTACTTCGACAACGCCAACGTGCTGTTCTTCTCGGGCCTGGCCCACCACCGCCTGGCCATGGCCATGCAGGAGTACACCGAGAACCTGCTGTTCGCCGACCCGCTGAT
This sequence comes from Aquabacterium sp. OR-4, assembly GCF_025290835.2. NCBI lineage: Bacteria > Pseudomonadati > Pseudomonadota > Betaproteobacteria > Burkholderiales > Sphaerotilaceae > Pseudaquabacterium > Pseudaquabacterium prasiolae. Next base: position 781,682 of record NZ_JAOCQD020000003.1, read on the forward strand.
GCAGCTGGGCGTGCCCAAGATGCTGACCTCGCTCGACGCCCTGGGCCTGTACGCCAGCGGCGCGCACTGCGTGAGCGACTGGCGCCCGCCGCGCCTGATGAGCGGCCCGCTGCTGCGCCAGTGGACGCAGTTCGTGCTGCGCAAGGCCATGGCGCGCGCCAGCGTGGTGGTGGCGCCGGTGCACGAGCTCGACGGCTTCGGCCTCGAGGAGCTGGCCGGCAAGACCTTGATCACCACCACCGTCAACGACGAGCGCCTGGCCCGCTTCAAGGCCGCCGGCGTGCACCTGGTGATCGACGCCGCGCCGTTGTGCGAGGGCCAGGTGATCGACCCCGCGCTGCTCGACGCCATGCTGCTGGCCGCCACCGGCAAGGCGCCCGACGAGATCGCCGACGACGACTATCTGGCCATGCTGGCCGACGAGGGGCTGCAGCCGCGCCTGCTCTACCCCAACGGCTTCCAGCGCACCAACCGCTTCGCCTTCGTGATCCACCCGCTGTCGCAGGAGTACTTCAAGAAGGTCAAGCCGATCGAGCTGCTCAGCCGCGTCTCGCCGCCGCTGCTGATGGACTCGCTGGAAAAGGTGATGGCCTATGCGCCGCCCTTCGTCTACAGCAAGGTCGAGGGCATTCGCAGCCCCACTGGCGTGGCCTGCGAGGGCTGGCTGATCAGCGTGGGCGGCACACCGCGCGAGATCATGAACCACCGGCCCGAGTTCACCTACCGGCGCCTGCTGGCCGCCGCCGACATGGCCAAGAAGCTGGGCGCGCAGATCATGGGCCTGGGCGCCTTCACCAAGGTGGTGGGCGATGCCGGCGTCACGGTGGCCCGCCGCGCCTCGCTGCCCATCACCACCGGCAACAGCTACAGCGCCTCGGGCGCGCTGTGGGCCGCGCACGATGCCCTGCTGCGCATGAAGCTGCTGCCGCGGCCGCGCGGCAAGGGGCGGGTGAAGTTCAAGGCCATGATCGTGGGCGCCACCGGGGCCATCGGCGCGGCCTGCGCGCGGCTGATGGTGCGCGCCGCCGAAGAGGTGACCCTGGTCTCGCCCGAGGCCGCCAAGCTGCTGGCGCTGAAAGAATCCCTCCTGCTGGAGACGCCCGACGCCCGGGTGGTGCTGTGCGCCCAGGCCGACAGCCACATCGCCGACATGGACATGATCGTCACCGCCACCTCGGGCGCCGGCAAGAAGGTGCTCGACATCATGAAGGTCAAGCCCGGCTGCGTGATCACCGACGTGGCCCGCCCGCTCGACCTGCCAGCCAGCGAGGTGGCCAAGCGCCCCGACGTGCTGGTGATCGAAAGCGGCGAGATCCGCCTGCCCGGCGAGGTGCAGATGAAGAACATCGGCCTGCCCCGGGGCGTGGCCTACGCCTGCCTGGCCGAGACCATCGTGCTGGCGCTGGAGGGGCGCTTCGAGAACTTCACCGTCGGCCGCCAGATCGAGTGGGAGAAGGTGCGCGAGATCTACCAGCTGGGCCTCAAGCACGGCATGCAGCTGGCGGCGATCTCGGGCGTGAACGGCGTGTTCAGCGATGAGGACATCGCCCGCGTGCGCACGCTGGCGCTGGCGGCGCGGGCGGCGGCGGCCAAGGCGCCAGCACCGGCGGCACCGGCCGCACCGGGCGCCGGCGGTGCCCTACCGCCCGTGGTGGCGCCGTTTGTCAAGCCCGTCCGGCGCCGTTCCAGCGCCCGGACAACGCGGGCGCGGGCCGTTTCTTCCGGCGATTGAGCTGCAGCCGGCCGGGCCATGATCCGTGCAAACGGACGACGGGGTGACACGTGCTGGTACTGGATGCTGCGACGGGATGGATGGTGGGGGGCGCCGCAGGCGGCGTGGCCCTGATCGTGGGCTTGATGCTGGCCGCCGCACGGCGCCGCCGGGCGCGTGCCGCGGCACGCACACCGGGCGAGCTGAGCGTGCCTGACCTGCGCTGGCCCGCGCGTGCTGACACCAGCGCCACGGGCGCTGCACCCACGGCCGACGCACTGCAGGCCGCCGATGCACCGGCCGAGGCCGAGGCCGTGGTGGAGGCCCCGGCCCGGCCCACGCCGGCACCGGCACCGCTGGCGGCCAGCTACCCCGATCTGCGCGAGCGCACACCGGCGCCGGCGCAGCGCTCGTCCGACCAGATCCGCGCCGAGATCGCCGCGCATGCCGAACGCCTGGCCTCGGCGCGTGCCGCCCGGGCCCAGCGCAACAGCGCCGAGGCCGCGGCCCGCCTGGCGGCCGAGCGCCCGTCCGCGGCGGCGGCGATGGACTTGTCGCTCGACGACCTGCGCGCCGACGACGGCCCGGTGTTCGACCCGACCCGCAGCACGCCCTGGCAGCGGGTGGCCGAGTCGGTGGCGCGTGCCCGGGCTGGCGAGGCGTCGACCAAGGGGGCCACCGAGGCCCTGCGCGCCGCCGTGGCCTCGGGTGGCGACACCACCACCGTGCCGCGGCCGGCCTCGGTGCGGCCGAGCGATTTCATGGTGCGCACCGCGGTGCCGCGCATGCCGCCCATCGACCCGGCCGAGCTGCGCGCCCGCCCGCGCCGCATCCTGATCGCCGACGATGCCCGCGTGGTGCGCGTCAAGCTGCAGCGCCTGCTGCAGGCCCAGGGCTGGCAGGTGACCGAGGCCGCCGATGGCGACGCCGCCCTGCAGGCGCTGGAGGCCGAACGCCCTGATCTGGTGATCACCGATGTCGACATGCCCGGCTGCAACGGCTTCATGCTGACCCGTGCGCTGCGCGCCCGGCCGGCCACGGCAGATGTTCCGGTGGTGATGATCACCGCCGCCGACGACCAGCACCGCGACGAGGCCATGCGTGCCGGCGTGACCGTGCTGCTGGGCAAGCCCTATGGCGAGGCCGCGTTGCTGTCGCACCTGTGCCGCCTGATGGGCCTGCCGCCGGTGCCGCCGGTGGCCACCACCCGGCCGGCCGAGCTGGCCACGGCCTGAGCGGGCCCGGCCAGGCCGCGCCGTTCAGCCCGGCGCCGTCCGGTAGCCCAGGCGCAGCGAGATCGACGCGGCCGCGTCGCGCAGCTGGCTGGCGATGCTGCCGTCCCAGCGCACATCGATCGCCGCCGATGGCGCAATGATCACCATCGCCAGCACCATGCTGCCGCGGTGGTCGAACACCGGTGCCGCCAGCGCGCTGACGCCGGCCACCACGCCGCCCTCGGTACGCGACAGGCCTTGCGCACGCACCTCGGCCAGCACGCCGCGCTCGAACTGCGGCCACGGCGGCAGGCTGTCGCCGCGACGCTCGGCGTCGTAGAAGGGCCGCACCTGGGCCTCGGGCAGATGGGCGGCAAAGGCCCGGCCCGACGCCGTGCCACCGATCGAGAACACCGTGCCCTGGCGCATGTTCACATGCACCGCGGCGGGCGATTCGGCCAGCCACACGATGGTGGGCCCGGCCGTGCCCCACACCGCAATGGCCAGGGTGTGGCCGGTGGCCGCCGCCAGCTCATCCAGCAAGGGCGCGGCCATGCGCACCGGATCAACCTGCTGCAGGCTCATCAGACCCAGCTGCAGCGCCAGCGGGCCCAGGCCGTAGCGGCCGCTGGCCTTGTCCTGCTCCACCAGGCCGATCTTGCCGAAGCTCACCAGGTAGGGGTGCGCCTTGGCGGCCGCCATGCCGGCGGCGGCAGCCAGATCCTTCAAGGCCATTGGCCGGCCCTGGTGCGCCAGCGCGCGCAGCAGCTGGCCGCCAACCTCGATGCTCTGGATGCCACGCTGCTCGTGTTCGGGTTTGGGCTCGGTGGCGCTCACGGCGGTTTGATGCACTTAGGGGGTGGACGGTGTCAGCGCGCATTGTCGTCGGCGCGTTGGGCACATCGCGCGGCTGTCGCGCGGATCAAGGCGGCGGCCGCCGCAGGAGCATCGGGCCCATGGGGATTTTTTGCGCGCCGGCTGGGCGTTGGGCGGGCTGTGTGGGCGTGCTGGCGGGCCTGCTGGCCGCGCCGGCGCAGGCGCAGTTTTTTCGCGACGCGGCGCTGCAGCGCCTGGCCGACGGCGACCGCATCGCCGAGCTGGGCCAGGCCGCGCTGGCCCGCGTGGCGGCGCGTGCCGACGACGCCCAGGCCGTGCTGGGCCTGGCCGTGGCCGCCCTGGCCAGCAACGAAGCCGCCACCCGCGAGAAGGCGCTGCAGCACGCCCAGGCCTGCATCAAGGCCCAGCCCCAGGCCGCCGAGTGCCAGTACGCGCTGGGCTCGGTGCTGGGGGTGCATGCCATGAGCCAGGGCATGGTCACGATGGCCGCCCAGGCCGGCCAGGTGAAGGAGGCACTGGCCGAGGCCTTCCGCCTGTCGCCGCAGTGGTACCCGGCGCGCGGCGCGCTGGTCGAGTTCTACCTGCTGGCCCCCGGCATGCTGGGCGGCAGCAACGCCCGCGCGGCCGAGCTGGCGCGCACGGCGCCGCGGCCCGAGCAGGTGCGGGCGCTCGAGGGCCGCGTGGCGCTGGCCGATGGCCGGCTCGAGCAGGCGGCCAGCCTGCTGCTGGAGATTCCGGCCGGCGGCGACAGCGCGGTGGCCGACGACATGCGCCAGTGGGCCGGCCTGGTGGGCTACCAGTGGCTGCAGAAGGACCAGCCGGCCAAGGCCCGGCCGGTGTTCGAGCGCCTGCTGCGCGACCAGCCCGACTGGGCCACCGGCGGCTACGGCCTGGGCCGCGTGCTGGCCTTGCAGGGTCAGCATGCCGAGGCGGTGCGGGTGTACGAGCAGGTGCGCATGCTGCGCGGCGCCGCACAGCTGCCCATCGACTACCGCCTGGGGCAGTCGTACGAATCGCTGGGCCAGGCCGAGCCGGCCCGCGCCGCCTATGGCCGCTACATCAAGCGCGGCGTGGGCCAGCCCAAGCAGCTGGACGACGCGCGCAAGCGGCTGGCGCTGCTGGGCTGAGCAGGCACAGCGGGCCGGGCTGAACAGCCCGGCCGGTGGCGGCAGAATCGGGCGCTTCAGCCACCCGACCGATGCCGCCCATGTCTGCCACTGCGCTGTTCCACCTGGCCTTTCCTGTGCATGACATCGCCGAGGCGCGCCGCTTCTACGGCGGCCTGCTCGGCTGCCCCGAGGGCCGCAGCAGCGAGGCCTGGGTGGATTTCGACTTCTACGGCCACCAGGTGGTGGCCCACCTGAGCCCGGCCGAATGTGGCCACCGCGCCACCAGCCAGGTTGACGGCGACGACGTGCCGGTGCGGCACTTCGGCGCCATCTTGCCGATGGCCGACTGGGAGGCGCTGGCCGCCCGGCTGCAGGGCGCCGGCACACGTTTCATCGTGGCGCCGCATGTGCGCTTCAAGGGCCAGGTGGGCGAGCAGGCCACGATGTTCTTTCTTGATCCCAGCGGCAATGCGCTCGAGTTCAAGAGCTTTGCCGACATGAGCCAGGTGTTCGCCAAGTGAGCGCGGCCTGGCCGGCAGGCGGCGCGCCGGTGCGCGTGGCCGTGGTGGGCGTGGGTGCCATCGGCGGCTTTGTCGGCGCCCGGCTGGGGCTGCTGCCCGAGGTTCGCGTCAGTGCGCTGGCCCGCGGCGCCACCTTGCAGGCGCTGCAAAGCCACGGCCTGCGGCTGCGCATGGGGGGCGAGATGCTCAGCGCACCGGTGCTGGCCAGCGCGCATGCGGCCGATCTGGGGCCGCAGGATCTGGTGCTGATCGCCGTCAAGGGCCCGGCCCTGGCCGCAGTGGCACGCGACATCGCACCGCTGCTGGCCCCGCACACGCTGGTGGTGCCGGCCATGAACGGCGTGCCCTGGTGGTTCAGCCAGGCCTTGCCGGTGCTGGGCGGCCAGCCGCTGGCGGCGGTGGACCCGCAGGGCCGCATTGCCGAGGCGATTCCGTTCGCGCAGGTGCTGGGCTGCGTGGTGCACGCCAGCTGCCTGACCGAGGCCCCGGGCCTGGCGGCGCATGTGATGGGCCGCGGCCTGATCGTCGGCGAGCCGCTGGGTGGCGCCTCGGCCCGCGCCGAGGCCGTGGTGGCGCTGCTGCAGCGGGCGGGTTTCGAGGCCACGCTGGCCGCCGATGTGCGCCTGGATGCCTGGTACAAGCTGTGGGGCAACATGACCATGAACCCGATCACCGCGATCACCGGGGCCACGGTCGACCGGGTGCTTGACGACCCGCTGACCCGCCAGCTGTGCAGCCAGGCGATGGCCGAGGCCCAGGCCGTGGGCGCGGCCATCGGCTGCGGCATCGGGCAGACGCCCGAAGACCGGCACCAGATCACCCGCAAGCTCGGCGCGTTCAAGACCTCGATGCTGCAGGACGTGGAGGCCGGCCGCGCCCTCGAGCTGGACGCGCTGGTAGGCGCGGTGCACGAGATCGCCCAGCGCGTGGGCGTGGACACGCCCTTCATCGGCGCGCTGCTGGGCCTGGCCCGCCTGCGCGGCCAGGTGCTGGGGCTGTACCCGGCCTGAGCGTTGGTGGCGGGCCTTGCCGCTGCGGCGCGGGGGCGCCCGTTCAGGCCGGGCGTGCGGGGATGTGGAGGCCGCGTTGCACGGCCGGCCGCGCCAGGAAGGCGGCCACCACGCGCTGCACTTGGGCAAAGTCGGCATAGCCCACCAGATCGGCGGCAGCGTAGAAGCCGACCAGGTTGTTCACCCAGGGCCAGATGGCGATGTCGGCCATGCTGTAGTCGGCGCCCATGATCCAGTCGCGGCCGTTCAGGCGCTGGTCGAGCACGCCAAGCAGGCGGTGCGATTCGGCCACGTAGCGGTCGCGCGGGCGCTTGTCGTCGAAGTCTTTGCCGGCAAACTTGTGAAAGAAGCCGAGCTGGCCAAACATCGGCCCCACACCGCCCATCTGGAACATCAGCCACTGGATGGCTTCATAACGCACCGCCGGCGCGGCCGGCATCAGGCGACCGGTCTTGTCGGCCAGGTACAGCAGGATCGCGCCCGATTCAAACAAGGCCAGCGGCTGGCCGCCCGGACCGTCGGGGTCGAGGATGGCCGGGATCTTGTTGTTCGGGTTGAGCGACAGGAACTCGGGGCTCAGCTGCTCGTTGCGGTCAAAGCGCACCAGGTGCGGCTCGTAGGGCAGGCCCAGTTCTTCCAGCGCAATGCTCACCTTCACGCCATTGGGCGTGGGCAGGGAGTACAGCTGCAGCCGGTCGGGTTGGGTGGCGGGCCACTTGTGGGTGATGGCAAAGGTGGACAGGTCGGCCATGGCGGTTGGGAGGGGATGAGTGGGCGGGTTGCGATGCCATTGTGGCCAGCGCCGGGCTTGGCCCTGCGCAGGGCAAGGTCAGGCGGGCTGTGCTGTTGCTGCGGCGGCAGGCGCCGGGGGGTGTTCGCGGATCGGCAGGTGCAGCAGGGCGGCGGCCACCGCCAGTGCCGCGTCGGCCCACCACATCCATTGGTAGCTGCCGCTCAGCTCGAAGGCCTTGCCACCCAGCCAGGCGCCGAGAAAGCCGCCGATCTGGTGCGTCACCATCACCAAGCCAAACAGCGTGCCCATGTGGGCCGGCCCGAAAAAGCGTGCCACCAGCCCGGCCGTGGGTGGCACGGTGCTCAGGAAGGTGAGGCCCATCACCGCGGCAAACACCAGCATCACGGTCTGGGTCTTGGGCGCCAGCACAAACAGCAGCACGGCCAGTGCGCGCGTGGCGTAGATCAGCGACAGCAGGCGCTTCATGGGCCAGCGGCCCTGGCGGTAGCCGATGGCCCAGCCGATGCCCAGGCTGCCGACGATGTTGAACAGACCGAGCACTGCCAGCGCCCAGGCGCCCACCTCGGGCGGCAACTGGCACGCGGCCACCACGCCGGGCAGGTGCGTGGCCAGAAAGGCCACATGGAAGCCGCAGACGAAGAAGCCCGCGGCCAGCAGGCGGTAGCTGGGGTCGGCCAGGGCCTGGGCCACGGCCTGGCGCGTGCTCTGGCGCGGGGCGGCGCCGGAGCTGGCCTGCTGAACGCCCTGGCCACGCAGCACCCAGGCGGCCGGCAGGGCCAGCAGACTCAGCACGGCCAGGGTGTGCACGGCGGCCATCCAGCCGGCCGCCGCGGTGACGGCCTGGGCCAGGGGCGCAAACACGAACTGGCCGAAGGAGCCGCCGGCGTTGACCACACCGGTGGCGAAGCCGCGGCGCTCGGCCGGCACCAGGCGCGTGGTGGCCGACATCAGCACCGAGGGGCCGGCCATGCCGGCGCCGCCGGCCGCCAGCACGCCAATGGCCAGGATCAGCCCGGGCGTGCTGTGCATGTGCGGGATCAGCGCCGTGCCGGCGGCCACCAGCAGCACGCCGCACACCAGCACCCGGCCCGGGCCGACGCGATCGGCCACCATGCCGGCCACCGGCTGGGTGAGGCCCCAGCACAGCTGGCCAAAGGCGAAGGCCAGGCTGATGCTGGCCAGGCCCAGGCCGGTGTGGCTGTTGATGGCGCCGAGAAACAGGCCCATCGACTGGCGTGCCCCCATGGTCAGCGCAAAGGTGCCGGCGGCGGCCAGCAGCACCCAGGCCAGGGCGGGCAGCGGCCTGGCGACTGCGGCGTCGGGTGCGGCGGCGGGTGTGCGCGGTGCTGCCTCAGACATCGAGTTCTCCTGGGTTGCGGGCTGGCCGCGGCGCAGCGCTTGGGCTTGGGCTTAGGCTTGGGCTTGGGCTTGGGCTTGGGCTTGGGCTTGGGCTTGGGCTTGGGCTTGACGACGCGGCGGCCGGCGCGCCGCGCGATGGCTTGCGTCCAGGGGCTGCGCTCGACGCGGTGCGGGCCAGCGCTTCGTCTTGCGCCGGGTCGGGGCCCATCAGGCGCATGCAGTCTTCCAGCAGCGCATGCAGCTGGGCCACGCGTTCGGCGCCGATGCGCTCGTTGAATCCCAGCTGGGCGGCCTTCCAGGCGCGTTTGGCCTCGTTGCGCTTGGCCAGGCCCTCGGCCGTGAGCGAAAGCAGGCGCGAGCGGGCGTCGGCGCCGGGGCCCATCAGCACCCAGCCTTGGGCGATCAAGGGCTGCAGATTGCGGGTGAGGGTGGACGGCTCGAGGCCCATGTGCTGGGCCAGCACTGCCGGCTGCACCGGCGCCAGCGCAGCGATGTGGCTCAGCAGCGAGTACTGCGAGGTCTTGAGTCCGGTGCGGGGCAGCAGGTGGTTGTCGTAGAAGCGGCTGACCACGCGGTCGGCCTGGCGCAGGCGGAAGTTGCTGCAGCCTTGCGGGGTGGCGGGGTCGGCTGCGCCGGGCGGTTTGCGCTGCTGGGGCATGGCGGGTTCCTGGGCAATGCCGTTCCGGCGGGCAAAGCCCGGCATGCGGCGTGGCTTATCAGTGTATCTACAATGAATGTATCTGCAACTGATCAGGTGATGCCATGAACCGTTCGAAAGACCTGCCGCCCGAAACGCTGGAAACCCTGGCCCGCTGGGAGGCCGACGAGGCCCGCGTGCGGGGCCTGCTGGCCGAACCCGGCGTGGCGCGCCGCGAGCAGCTGGCCGGCATGACCGGCATGGACATGTTCGAGGCCATCGGCAGCGGCTGCCTGCCCTCGGTGCCGATCGGTGCGGCGATGGACTTCTGGCCGGTGGCCTACGAACGCGGCCAGTTCGTCTTTCAGGGGCGGCCGAGTGCACGCTTTTTGAACCCGCTGGGCACGATCCACGGCGGCTGGATCGCCACGCTGCTGGACTCGGCCGTGGCCTGTGCCGTGCACACCCTGCTGCCCGCCGACACCAGCTACACCACAGCCGAACTGAAGGTGAGCTACGTGCGTGCGCTGACGCTGGACGTGCCGCTGGTGCGCGCCGAGGGCAAGGTGATCAACAGCGGCCGCACCCTGGGCTTTGCCGAGGGCCGCCTGGTCGGGCCCGATGGCCGGCTGTATGCCCATGCCACCACCACCTGCGTGGTGCTGGGCGGTGGGCGCGCCAACGGCACCTGACAGTGGCCATGGGCCAGGGCCTATCGGTTCGGGCCCTGGTGCGAACCGGTGTGCCGGCCCGGTGGAAGGCGCCCCAAGTTGGATCGCACGCCGGGGAGGCATGCGCCGGTCATACGGATGCGTCACTCGGGCGCGTCGTGCGCGCGCTGCTGGGTGCGCAGGTAGCGCTGCATCACTGCCGGGTCGCTCACGCCCAGCCAGGAGGCCACGGTGTCGGGCGCATGACCCAGCGCCAGCTGCCGCAGCGCAAAGCTGTGGCGCAGCCGGAATGATCCGCCCGCGGCACGCGACGGGATGTCGGCATCGGCCAGCACGGCACAGCCAGCCTCGTACTGCGCCACCTTGCCCCAGGGCTTGCCGGTGCGGGTGGAGGGCAGCAGCCAATCGCCCGGGATGCCCAGCTGCGCGCGCAGTCGCAGCCAGGCGGCCAGCACGCGCGCCGCCCAGGCCGCCAGCGGGGCCTCGTGAGTGGGGGCATTGCCGTTGGCCGGCACGCGCACCCACAGGCGCTGCGCGCAAGGGCTGCGCGGCGGCCTGATCAGCTCACCGTCGGGGGGCTGATCAGGCCAGGCGAGGTGGGCGCCGGCAGCGGCGTGCCGCAGCGACAGGGCCGCATCCACATCGCGACAGGTGAGTGCCCGGATATCACCTGGGCCCAGGCCTGCACCCAGTTGCAGGGCCGCGGCAGTGACGTTGCGCAGGTCTTGCCAACGCGCCAGGCGGTCGGCACGTGCGAGCTGGTGCTGGCAGCCGATGCTGCGCAGCAGCCGCCGGACTTCGGGCGCGCTGAGGTGCTCGATGGTCTCGTTGTGGCGTGGCAAGTTGGCCAGGCGCACCTCGGGGCGGGCGGCCAGCAATTGATCGGCGGCGGTTCCGCCCCTGGGTGCGGTTGCGGACCAGGTTTGCACCCGACGCACCAGGCTCATCAGCCGCCAGGCATAGCGCGGCGTGAGCGATTCGCCCTTGGGCAGCATGGCCTCGCGCGCGGCCACAAAGGCGCCGAGCGCCACGCTGTCGAGCTGGGCCAGATCGCGCACAGGCGGTACTTGCCCCAGACACCAGTGCACCAGGGCGCCCCACATGGCCGAGTAGACGGCCTGCGATGAAGGGCGGTGCAGGCGCCCCAGTCGATGCTCTTCGGCGAGCCAGCGATCGAAAGTGGATTGAATTTCAAACATAAATGAACTAACGGCTAAACAGCACTTAACTACTTCGGTCAACACCACGACCCAGCAAAGAGCATAGAACAAACCCGGCCGTTAGTTCACTTGTTCGTGGTCGCCTTCGCCCACTCCCTCTTGAATCTGGCGCCATCGCCAGCAACTATCCAACAGCCGCTGCCTCTGTCCGGCGTTTCGCCCGCCCCCGCCATGCCCAGCACCCGCCCGAACCCACCGACCCTGCCGCCTGCCCTGCAGTCACTGGCCGCGATGGCCTTGCTGCTGGAGAAGCTCGAGCGCCAGCCGCGCAAGGCCAGCGCCACGCAGTACCGCCAGGTGGCCGCCCAGGTGCAGCGGCTGCTCGGCCAGGCGCAGCCCGGGCCGGCTTTCGAGCAGCTGCTGCAAACCCTGCCCGCGATGGCCGAGCTCTACGAGAACCTGCACTACGCACACGCCGGACTGTGCCGCGCGCCGCTGCAGCCCGCCCTGGATGCCGAGCTGTCGGCCGGCGCCGCCATCCGGCGCGCCCGCGGCATGGCCTGATCAGCGCACGGCGGCGCGGCCGGCCGCCGCCTGCGCCACCTCGCGCAGACAGCCGATGAACTGCTCGGCCGCCGGCGCGCGCAGGCGCCCGCGCAAGGTGATCAGGCCCACCGGTGGCAGCTCGATCGGCACCGCCACCGGCAGCACCTTGGCCAGGCCCATCGCCGCAAAGTGTTCGGCCACCGAGCGCGCCCAGAAACCCACCGCACCCAGGTCGCACAGGCCGCTCAGCGTCACCAGAAACGAGGCCGTCTCGATCACGTCGGCCGGCGGCTGCAGCCGGTGCTTGTAGAACAGCTGGTTCAGCTTGATGCGTGACGAGGCCCAGGCCGGTGGCATCACCCACGGCAGGCCGGCCAGATCGGCCCAGCGCACGCGGCTGCGCCCGGCCAGCGGGTGCTGCGGCGCCACCACGATGCACATCGCCTCGGCGTAGAACGCCTCGGTTTCCAGGTCGGGCGCGGCATAGCCGGGCTCCAGCCGGCTGACCAGCAGATCAAGCTCGCCCTCGCGCAGGCGCGGCAGCAGCCGGGTCAGGTCGCCCTCTTCCACGGCCAGCGTGGTTTGCGCCGAGCGCGCCTTCATCACTGCCACGGCCTGCATCAGCAGCACCGGTGTGGCCACCACCATCGCGCCCACCCGCACCCGGCCGGCCGCGCCGCTGGCCACGGCCTGCAGCTCTTCGCGCGTGCGCTCGAGGTCGGCCAGCACCGAGCGCGCAAAACGCACCACCGTCGCGCCATACGCGGTGGGCTCGGTGCCGCGCGTGCTGCGCACGAACAGCGGCAGATCGAACAGGCGCTCCACCTCGACCAGGGTCTTGCTCACCGCCGGCTGGGTCAGCGACAGGTACTCCGACGCCCGGCCCAGGTGGCGAAACTGGTCCAGCGCCAGCAGCAGCTGCAAGTGCTTGAGCTTGAGGTTCGAGCGCAGCAGGCGCTCCACCCGGGCGTCGGTCTTGGTCATGTCAAAAACGGCAACAAGCCTGTCCACTTCTTCATTGGACGGCGATGTTAGGCCAACGCATCATGCGCGCCACTCGGTGCCCAGACACCGCGACCTCCGGAGACACAACCCATGCGCCATCCCCGCCTCACCCGCCGCCAGTTCGGGCTCTCGTCACTGGCCGCCGCCGTGCCCTCGCTGGGCCTGGCCTCCACCTACCCTGACCGGCCCATCACCTTCATCTGCCCCTGGCCCGCCGGCGGCACGGCCGACACGCTGATGCGCGCCCTGTGCACCGCCGCCGCCAAGCCGCTGGGCCAGCCGGTGGTGGTGGAGAACAAGGCCGGCGCCTCCGGCATGCTGGGCCTGAAGGCCCTGGCCAGCGCCAGGCCCGATGGCCACACCATCGGCCAGGTGCCGATCTCGCTGACCCGCTTTGCGCAGCTGGGCACGGTGCAGCTCGATCCGATGAAAGACCTCACCTACCTGGCCCGCGTGTCGGGCCAGACCTTCGGCATCGCGGTGCGCGCCGACAGTCCGTACAAGACACTGAAGGAGCTGGTGGCCGCGGCCAAGGCGGCGCCGGGCAAGATCACCTACGCATCGGCCGGCATCGGCGGCGCCACGCATGTGGGCATGGAGGAGTTCGCGCACACCGCCGGCGTGCAGTTCAACCACATCCCCTACAAGGGTGGTGCCCCGGCGCTGCAAGACCTGCTGGGCGGCCAGGTGGACGCGCTGGCCGACAGCAGCAGCTGGGCACCGCATGTCAAGGCCGGCAAGCTGCGCCTGCTGGGCACCTGGGGCGCGCGGCGCACGGTCGACTTTCCCGACGCACCCACGCTCAAGGAGCTGGGCTGGGACGTGGTGGTCGATGCTCCCAACGGCATCGGCGCGCCCAGGGGCCTGGAGCCGGCCGTCGAGAAGCGCCTGCGCGAGGCCTTCAAGGCCGCGGCCAACAGCGCCGAGTTTCTGGCCGCCTGCGACAAAATCGACGCCCCGCCGATGTACCTGGACGGCCCCGACTACGCGGCCTACATCGCCGCCACCTACAAGCGCGACACGCAGCTGATTGAACGCCTCAAGCTGCGCGAGCTGCTGGCCAAGGGCTGACATGTCTCCATTGATCCGCCTGCACCCGCACGACAACGTGCTGGTGGTGCGCCACCCGCTGGCACTCGGCCAGGAGCTGCCGGATTTCGGCCTGAAGCTCAAGGCCCAGGTGCCCGCCGGCCACAAGATCGCCGCGTGCCGCATTGCCGCCGGCGAGCATGTGCGCAAGTACAACGTGGTGATCGGCGCCGCCACGCGCGAGATCGCGCCCGGCGAGCATGTGCACGGCCACAACCTGGCCCTGGTGGACGAGTACCGCGACCCCGGCTTCGGGCTGGATGTGAAGCCGGTCGACTTTGTGCCGGCAGCGCAGCGCGCCCGCTTCATGGGTTACCAGCGGCCCAACGGCCGGGTCGGCACGCGCAACTTCATCGCGCTGATCAGCACGGTGAACTGCTCGGCCACGGCCATCCACCAGGCCGCGGCCCACTTCACGCCCGAGCGCCTGGCGGCCTACCCCCACATCGACGGCGTGGCCGCCTTTGCGCAGACCAGCGGTTGCGGCATGTCCAGCCCCAGCGAGCACTTCGACCTGCTGCGCCGGACCATCGCCGGCTACGCCACGCATGCCAATGTGGCCGCGGCGCTGATCGTGGGCCTGGGCTGCGAGCGCAACCAGGTGGCCGATCTGATCGCCACCCAGGGCCTGGGCGATCAGCCGCAGATCCGCAGCTTCGTGATGCAGGATTCGGGCGGCACCCGCGCCACCGTGGCCGCCCTGGTGGCCGCCATCGAGGCCATGCTGCCCGCCGCCAACGATGTGCGCCGCGTGCCCTGCAGCGCCGAGCACCTGATGATCGGCACCGAATGCGGTGGCTCCGACGGCTTCTCGGGCATTGGCGCCAACCCGGCGCTGGGCGCGGCGATGGACCTGCTGGTGCGCCACGGCGGCACCGCCATCCTCAGCGAGACGCCCGAGATCCATGGCGTCGAGTTCATGCTCACCCGCCGCGCCATCAGCCCGGCCGTGGGCCAGAAGCTGCTGGACCGCCTGGCCTGGTGGGCCGAGTACACGCGCGGCCACAACGCGCAGTTCAACGGCGTGGTCGGCGCCGGCAACCAGGCCGGCGGCCTGGCCAACATCTTTGAAAAGAGCCTGGGCTCGGCCATGAAGGGCGGCACCACGCCGCTGATGGCCGTCTACCACTACGCCGAGCCGATCACCCAGCACGGCTTCGTGTTCATGGACTCGCCCGGCTACGACCCGGTGGCCACCACCGGCCAGATCGCCAGCGGCGCCAACCTGATCTGCTTCACCACCGGGCGCGGCAGCATGTTCGGCAGCAAGCCCGCGCCCACCCTCAAGCTGGCCAGCAACACGCCGATGTTCACGCGCCTTGAAGAAGACATGGACATCAACTGCGGCCTGGTGATCGACGGCGACTGCGACATCCAGCAGATGGGCCAGCGCATCTTCGAGCACATCCTGCGCACCGCCAGTGGCGAGCGCACCAAGAGCGAGCTGCTGGGCCTGGGCGACCACGAGTTCGTGCCCTGGCACCTGGGGATCGTGTCCTGATCTCACCTTCTGCATAGCCATGACCCTCACCCTGACCCGCACCGACCTGATCCGCACCCGCCACCTCATCGCCGGCCGGTGGGTGGACAACCGCGAGGGCCGCGAAGGCGCGCGCCTGGCGGTCACCAACCCGGCCGACGGATCGCTGATCACCGAGGTGGCCGACGGCGGCGCCGCCGACGCCCAGGCCGCCGCCGATGCCGCGCACGCAGCCTTCGCCGGCTGGCGCGCCACGCCGGCCAAGGCGCGCGCGGCCATCGTGCGCAAGTGGCACGACCTGATCCAGGCCCATGCCCAGGATCTGGGCCGGCTGATCAGCCTGGAGCAGGGCAAGCCGCTGGCCGAAGGCCTGGGCGAGGTGCAGTACGCTGCGAGTTATGTGCAGTGGTTTGCCGAACAGGCCACGCGCAGCAATGGCGAGCTGATTCCCGCGCCGGTGAGCGGCCGGCGCATGCTGGCCATGCCCGAGCCGGTGGGCGTGGTGGCCGTGATCACGCCGTGGAACTTTCCGGCCGCGATGATCGCCCGCAAGATCGCGCCGGCCCTGGCCGCCGGCTGCACCGTGCTGGCCAAGCCGGCCGAAGACACACCGCTCACCGCGCTGGCGCTGGCGCTGCTGGCGCACGAGGCCGGCCTGCCCGCCGGCGTGCTGAACGTGGTGAGCGCCTCGCGCGAGCAAACCCCGGCGGTGGTGGACGCCTGGCTGGCCGATCAGCGCGTGCGCAAGCTCAGCTTCACCGGCAGCACGCCGGTGGGCATGCACCTGGCGCGCGCCTCGGCCGCCACGCTCAAGAAGCTGAGCCTCGAGCTGGGCGGCAACGCGCCCTTCATCGTGTTCGAGGACGCCGAGCTCGACACCGCAGTGGATGGCCTGATGGCCGCCAAGTTCCGCAATGGCGGCCAGACCTGCGTCTGCCCCAACCGCGTGTATGTGCACGAGGCCGTGCACGACGCCTTCGTGCAGAAGCTGGCCGCCCGCGTGGCCGCGCTGAAGGTGGGCCCGGCCAGTGAGCCCGCCTCGCAGATCGGCCCGATGATCAACGCCCGTGCGGTGGACAAGATCGAGCGCCACGTGGCCGATGCCGTGGCCAAGGGCGCCCGCGTGCTGGTGGGTGGCACGCGCCTGCAGGGCCCCGGCCTGGCCAGCCCGAACTACTACGCCCCCACCGTGCTGGTGGATGCCACGCCGGCCATGGACTGCGCCTGCGAAGAAACCTTCGGCCCGGTGGTGCCGGTCACGCGCTTTGCCAGCGAGGCCGAGGTGATCGCCCAGGCCAATGCCACGCCCTACGGCCTGGCCGCCTACTTCTACACCCAGGACCTGCGCCGCATCCACCGCGTGACCGACGCACTGGAAGCCGGCATCGTGGGTGTCAACGAGGGCGCACTGGCCGCCGAGGCCGCGCCCTTCGGCGGCGTCAAGCACTCGGGCTACGGCCGCGAGGGCTCGGTGCACGGGCTCGAGGACTACCAGCACATCAAGTACGTCTGCCAGGGCAACCTGCAGTGACGCAGGCTGCGCCTGCACGCCGCGGGCCCCGCCGCCCCTAACATCGGCGGCCACGGCCGGTGCGGCAGGCAAGCCGCCGCCGCCGGCACTGCCGCCTTGCCCGAACACCGGAGACCGAGCCCATGAGCAACCCCTTCAAGACCGCCATCACCAGCGGCCGGCAGCAGGTCGGCCTGTGGCTGTCGCTGGCCGACCCGTATGCCACCGAGCTGTGCGCCACCGCCGGCTTCGAGTGGCTGCTGATCGACGGCGAGCATGCGCCCAACGATGTGCGCAGCATCCTGCACGCGCTGCAGGCTGCCGCGCCCTACGGCAGCCACCCGGTGGTGCGCGTGGTGCAGGGCGAGACCGCACTGATCAAGCAGGTGCTGGACATCGGCGCCAAGACCATCCTGGTGCCGATGGTCGACACCGCCGAGCAGGCCACCGCCATGGCCCGCGCGATGCGCTACCCGCCCCAGGGCCACCGCGGCGTGGGCGCGGCCGTGGCCCGCGTGTCGCAGTGGGGCGCGCGCACCAACTACCTCGACGAGGCCAACGACGAGGTGTGCCTGCTGGTGCAGGCCGAGACCGCCACCGCGCTGGGCAACCTGGAAGCCATTTGCGCGGTGGACGGCGTGGACGGCGTGTTCATCGGCCCGGCCGACCTGGCCGCGTCGATGGGCCACCGCGGCAACCCCGGTCACCCCGAGGTGCAGGCTGCCATCGACGGCGCCATCCGCCGCATCACCGCGGCCGGCAAGGCCGCCGGCACCCTCACCAGCGACATCGCCGCAGGCCAGCGCTACCTGGCGCTCGGCGCCCGCTTCGTGGCCGTGGGCATCGACACCAGCCTGCTGGCCCAGGCCACGCGCACGCTGGCGCGCACGTTCGGGCTGGGCGGCGCCCCGGTGGCGCCGGCCGCGGGCAGCGGGCCCTACTGATCAGGCCCCGGCGCCCAGCTTGGCCAGAAAATGCGCCAGGTTGGGATCGCTGGGCAGCTGCGCGGCGGCGGCAAAGTCGAACCAGCGCACGCCGTGGAACTCAAGCTCGTCGAAGCGGATGGGCGCGTGGCGCGGGTGGCGGATGGGATACCACAGCGACACATCGGTGTGGCCGCTGGTGAGCCCCACCGTGGTGGTGACCGACACCATCAACGGCGCCGGCACCTGCTGGGCGTCGATCACGATGCCCAGCTCCTCGTGCAGCTCGCGCACCACGGTGTGGCGCGGGTCTTCGCCCGGCTCGACATGGCCGCCGCTGGGCAGCCAGCGCTGGGCGTTGCGGTGGTCCACCAGCAGGATGTGGCCATCGTCCACCACCGGAAAATAGGCCACCAGGTGCTTGGGCGGCGTGGCGGGTTTGGCCGTGCGGTACAGCGGTGCACCCGAGGCCGCCCACTGGCGTGCGTCCAGCCACTGCGCACGCTCATCGTCGGCGCTGGGTTCGATCAGGTCGATCTGCGACAGTACAAGACTCTGCATGGTGCCCATTGTGCGTGGGCAGCAGGGCGTCAGCGCCGCTGGCGCCCCATCGGCCTCAACACTCCGGATCATCCATGAACACGCGCAGCTCCTGCGCGCAGCGGCAGGCGGCGGCCAGCCTGGCGGCCCAGCGGATGGCGTCCTCGCGCGTGGCGCAATCGAACACCGCGTAGCCGCCTTCGATCTGGCGGGTTGGCGCATAGCTGCCCGGCGTGGCCAGGCCATCGGCCGCCACGCGCACCACGGGCACCGCTTCGTCGATGCCGCCGCCAAAGACCCACACGCCGGCGGCCTTGGCCTCGCGCACCACGGCCCGCGCCGCGGCCGCCACCGCCGGCAACTCGTCGGCCGGGCAAACCATGGCGCTGCTGGGAAACGAGATCAGGTACTTGGCCATCGCCCGCCCCTCAGGCTGCAGGCCGGTCGGCCAGAAACGCGGCCACCAGCGCATTGGCATGCCCGTGGCCCAGGCCGTGCGTGGCCTTCAGCAGGGCCACCAGCGCCATGTGCTTCAACGGGCCGGCCTGGGCCAGCACGTTCATCCAGTGCGCAATGGGCTGGCCGTAGGTCTTCTCGATCGACGGAAAGTAGGCGGCTGGCCCCTTCGGCCGGGTTTCATGGCTGGACATTGCAACTCCTCGGCATCAAGGCCTGGCTTGAACGACAGGCACCGCGCCTGCACTGCCACACGACGAACGGGCAGGTGGCCCATCGACCCGGCCGGCCCCGCATTCAAGCGGGTTCACGCCGCCGGCTCCAGGCGGCGGCCGGCACGGGTCATTCCCGGGCCAGATGGCCACCCGCGATGGCCGCATCGCGGTCGCGGAAGATGGCCATGGCCGTGAGCAGGCGCGCGAAGCCGAGCCTTCTGTAGAAGCCCTCCTTGCCCGACACCGAGTACAGGATGATCTTCTTGTGCTCGCGGCTGTCATGCACCAGCCGCGCCACCAGTTGCTTGCCCAGCCCGCTGCCCTGCCACTCGGGCAGCACGGCCACGTCGCAGATGTAGGCGCAATCGGCCCCGTCGGCCAGGGCCCGGCCGGCGCCGATCAAGCGGCCGCCCTGGCGCACCAGCCATGTGTAGCGGCTGTTCTCGAACACCGTCTTCAGATCGGCCGCGCTCTTGTTGCCGAGCGGCGCCAGGCGGTAGAGGGTTTCAAGCTCGGTCCAGTCGAGACCGGCCGTGCTGGCCGACCATTGCGCCTCGCCCAGCGCGGGGCAGGGCTGCGCGCTCATGGCCATGCCCGCGGCGGGCGCTTCGGGGTGCCGGGTGGGTTCAGTCTCATGATCGATTCACCTTTTTGCGTTGCCACCCGCGGGCCGCAGGCCTGTGGCATCACGGGGCCGCTGTCTTCTGGCGTTGGGTTTTCGGGTTGCGGCATGGCGGTCGTGCTCCTGGGCGCCGACTGCCGGCGCCGATGTGGCACGGCCAGCGGCCGCCGGATGCCATGGGCGAGCAGCCGGTGCCAAAGCATATCGCGGCCGATGCCGGCGGCGCCCGGTCAGGTCTTGTGGAGCCCCGGCCCGGCCTTGGCGCGCACCGTGCGCTGCAGCCAGTCCTGCAGAAAGGCCACCGCCACCCGCACCTTGGCCGAGTGGGCCAGGCGCTGCGGCGTCACGGCCCACACGCTGGCCGCCTGGTGCCAGCCGGGCAGCAGCAGCTGCAGCGCGCCGGCGTCAACGGCGTCGGCCACATCCCACCAGCTGCGCAGCACGATGCCGCGCCCGTCCAGCGCCCACTGCACGCCGACCTCGCCGTGGTTGGTGGACAAGGGGCCGGTCACCTTGGCGGTGGCCGTCGCGCCACCCGGCCCCTGCAGGCGCCACACCCCGAAGGGATGGTCGCGTTCCTTGATCACCAGGCACGCGTGCTGCGACAGCTCGGCCGGCGTGCGCGGCGCGCCACCCGCGCGGGCCAGGTAGGCGGGTGCGGCGCACAGCACGCGGTGGTTGTCCACCAGCCGGCGGGCGATCAGGTTGGGGGCAATCTCGTCGCCCACGCGCACATCCAGGTCGTAGCCTTCGGCGGCCGGGTCGACCAGGCGATCCAGCACCTCGAAACGCACCGACAGCCCCGGGTGCTGGGCCACCAGCGCCGAGATGGCCGGCGCCACGATGCGCCGGCCGAAGCCGAAGCTCGAGCACACGCGCAGCAGGCCGCGTGGCTGCTCGCGCGTCTGGCCCACGGCCTGCACCAGCAGGTCGAGCTCGTCGAGCAGCTGCAGCGCATGGCGGTAGACGCGCTCGCCGGCCTCGGTCACGCTCACCCGGCGGGTGGTACGCAGCAGCAGCGGCGTGCCCAGCGCCTGCTCGAGCATGCGGATGCGCTTGGTGACATAGGCCGGCGACACGCCCAGTTCTTCGGCCGCGGCGCTGAAGCCGGCGCGCCGCGCCACCACGGTGAACACACGCAGATCGTCGTGCGAGGGCAGGCTGGCCAGGCCCGCGCCGGGCGCCGCGGACGCCGCGGACGCGCCGGCGCGGCCGCGCGCAGCCAGCGCCGACGGCACGGCTGGGGCCTGAGATGGCGGTGACGTCGGGGCGGCAGGGCTGCGGCGGCTGGGCATGGCCGGCATCATGCACGAAGCGTGCATGACGGATGAACCAAACCCGCATTGATGCCCTGGTGTGCACAGCGACAATGCCCCCATCCACCACCCGCACCGCGGGCCGCACCGGCCCGCCACCAGGAGACGCCAGCATGAGCACCGCGCACAAGATCGCCATCATCCCGGGCGACGGCATCGGCAAGGAAGTGATGCCCGAGGGCCTGCGCGCGCTGAAGGCCACGGCGCAGCGCTTTGCCATCGCGCTGGAACTCACCGAGATCGACTGGGCCAGCTGCGACTACCACGCCGCGCACGGCCAGATGATGCCCAACGACTGGAAGCCGCAACTGCAGGGCCAGGACGCGCTGCTGTTCGGCGCCGTGGGCTGGCCCGACACGGTGCCCGACCATGTCTCGCTGTGGGGCAGCCTGCTGAAGTTTCGCCGCGAGTTCGACCAGTACATCAACCTGCGCCCGGCGCGGCTGATGCCCGGTGTGCCCTGCCCGCTGGCCAACAAGAAGCCCGGCGACATCGACATGCTGATCGTGCGCGAGAACACCGAGGGCGAGTACACCGCGCTGGGCGGCGTGATGTTTGCCGGCACCGAGCGCGAGTTCGTGATCCAGGAGAACGTGTTCACCCGCCAGGGCTCGGAGCGCCTGCTGAAGTACGCCTTCGAGCTGGCACGCCAGCGTTCGCGCAAGCATGTCACCGTGGCCACCAAGAGCAACGGCATCGCGATCAGCATGCCCTGGTGGGACGAACGTGCGGCCGAAGTGGCGGCGCAGTTCCCCGATGTGCGCTGGGACAAGCAGCACATCGACATCCTCGCGGCGCGCTTCGTGCTGCAGCCGCAGCGCTTTGATGTGGTGGCCGCCACCAACCTGTTCGGCGACATCCTGAGCGATCTGGGCCCGGCCTGCACCGGCACCATCGGCATCGCGCCGAGTGCCAACCTGAACCCCGAGCGCCGCTTCCCCAGCCTGTTCGAGCCGGTGCACGGCAGTGCGCCCGACATCTACGGCCAGAACATCGCCAACCCCGTGGCCATGGTGTGGAGCGCGGCGATGATGCTCGACTTCCTGGGCCACAAGGACGCGCACGACGCGATGCTGCGCGCCATCGAGGCGGTGCTGGTCGACGGCCCGCGCACCCGCGACCTGGGCGGCACGGCCAGCACCACCGAGATGGGCGTGGCCATCGCCGAGCGCATCGCGGCCGGCCTCTGAGACAACCGACTGCTGCAGGCGCGAATGCAGCGCGCAGGCGGGCCGCCTCGGTGCCTTCCCGCGGCTTGACGCCTTGGTGACCGCGGGGCGGCAGCATCGGGCCACACTGGCCGGCGATGAACCGCCTTGACCGCCTGAGCCTCACGCCCGTCCCGCCCGAGGACGAAGCCCTGCGCGCGCCGGTGCGGGCCTTTCTGGCCGAGCAGTTGCACGGCCTGCCCGCGCTGCGCCGGGCGCGCTCGTGGAGCGGGCACGACGCGGCCTTCAGCCGCGCCCTGGCCGCCCGCGGCTGGCTGGGCCTCACGCTGCCGCTTGAACATGGCGGCGCCGGGCGCAGCCCGTTCGCGCGCTATGTGCTGGTGGAAGAACTGCTGAACGCCGGCGCCCCGGTGGGCGCGCACTGGATCGCCGACCGGCAAAGCGGCCCGCTGATCCTGAAGTACGGCACGCCGGCGCAACAGCAGCGCTACCTGCCTGCCATCTGCCGCGGCGAGGCCTTCTTCTGCATCGGCATGAGCGAGCCCGGCGCCGGCTCCGATCTGGCCAGCGTGCGCACCCGCGCCGAGCGCCAGGCCGATGGCCGCTGGCGGCTCAACGGCCAGAAGGTGTGGACCACCCACGCCCACCAGTCGCATTTCATGATCGCGCTGGTTCGCAGCTCGGGCGCGCCCGAAGACCGCCAGGCCGGGCTGTCGCAACTGATCGTCGACCTGTCGCTGCCCGGCGTGACCGTGCGGCCGATCACCGACCTGTCGGGCGACCAGCATTTCTGCGAGGTGTTCTTTGACGACGTGATGCTGGCGCCCGAGGCCCTGGTCGGCCGCGAAGGCCAGGGCTGGGCCCAGGTGACGGCCGAGCTGGCCTACGAGCGCAGCGGGCCTGAGCGCCTGTATTCCAGCATCGTGCTGTTCGACGAGTGGTTGGCCTGGGTGCGCACACCCACCGGCCGCAGCGACGCGGCGCTGGCGCTGGCCGGGCGCATCGCCGCGCAGCTGGCGCCGCTGCGCGCGCTGTCGCTGGCCGTCACCGCGCGGCTGGCGGCCGGCGACAGCCCGGTGGTCGAGGCCGCGCTGGTCAAAGACCTGGGCACCAGCGTCGAGCAGCTCATTCCGGCGCTGATCGCCGACGACCTGGCCTCGCGCCCCGACGGCTGCGAGCCGCCGGCCGAGCTGCTGCTCACGCTGGCCTACATCAGCCAGGTGGCGCCCAGCTTCTCGCTGCGCGGCGGCACGCGCGACATCCTGCGCGGCATGATCGCCCGCGGCCTGGGCCTGCGGTGATGACGCCCCCCGAAGCGGCGTCGGCTTGGCGAACCTGAACTGAGCACCATCGGACACCTGCCCATGACAGACACGCTGCTCACCGACGCCCTGGCCGCCCTGCTGACCGACCACGCCACGCCTGCCACCGTGCGCACCATCGAAGCCGACGCCGAGGCGGCTGCGGCTGCGGCCGCGCCTTCAGTCTCCCGCCCTGCCCTGCCCTGCCCGGCGCTGTGGCGCGTGCTGGCCGACGCCGGCTTTGCCGATGCCCTGGTGGCCGAAGACCAGGGCGGCGCCGGGCTCACGCTGGCCCAGGTGGCGCCACTGTGGGCGCTGTGCGGCGCCCACGCCCTGCCCTTGCCGCTGGCCGAAACCATGCTGGCGCGCGCGCTGCTGGCGCAGGCCGGCCAGCGCGCGCCCGATGGACCGCTGGCGCTGGGCCGCGTGCGGGCGCTGCCGGGCGGTGGCCTGCGCGCGCAGGCCGTGCCCGGTGCCCGCTGCGCCCTGGCCGTCCTGGCCAGCGATGGCGCCAGCTGCCGCCTGCTGCGCGTGGCCGATGCGCAGGCCGAGGCCGCGGCCTTTGTGCTGGATGCCACGCTGACCTGGCCCGACGCCGCCTGGCAGGCCGCACCGCGGCTTGAACAGGCCACCCTGCCCGATCTGCGCCAATGGCAGGCCCTGGTGCTGGCGCAGCAGCTGGCCGGCGCGCTGGGCGCGGTGTTCGAACGCACGCTGGCGCATGCCAATGCGCGCCAGCAGTTCGGCCGCGCGATCGGCCGGTTTCAGGCCATCCAGCACCAGCTGAGCGTGATGGCCGAAGAGGTGGTCGCCGCGCGCATGGCCGCACAGATCGGCTGCTGGGCCGATGGCACCCGCCTGCAGCCCGACCCGCTGCGCGTGGCCACGGCCAAGGCGCGCTGCAGCGAGGCGGCGCTGCAGGTGGCGGCACTGGCGCATGCCATCCACGGCGCCATCGGCTTCACGCGCGAGTTCGACCTGCAGCTGCACACCCGCCGCCTGCACGCCTGGCGCCAGGCCGCCGGCAGTGAAACCTACTGGCATCGCGTTCTCGGCCTGGCCCTGGTGGATGGCAGCCAGGCGCCGCTGCTGCACACGCTGCAGCGCATCAGCGACCATCCTCAGACGGCCTGAAGTGGCCTGTAGCGGCCTGAAGCGCCCGCCCTCCCCCGCCGCGCACCGGCCTGCGCAGCCGTCCAGACATCACAAAACCCATTTCACACCATGAGCGACTTTTTGCAGATCAGCCGCAACGGCGCGGTAGTCACCTGGACCATGAACCAGCCGGCCACGCGCAATGCGCTCACCGGCAACACGGCGGTGGCCGAGCTGGTGGCCGCCATCGAGGCCGCGGCGGCCGATCGCACGGTGCGGGTGGTGATCCTGACTGGCGCGGGCCCGGTGTTCAGCTCGGGCGGCAATGTCAAGGACATGGCCCGCTTTGCCGATGCCGCCGAGGCCGGCACCCTGGACGCCGACGCCGTGCGCAATGAATACCGCCACGGCATCCAGCGCATCCCCAAGGCCTTGTGGCATCTCGATGTGCCGGTGATCGCCGCCATCAACGGCCCGGCGGTGGGCGCGGGGCTGGACATCACCTGCATGTGCGACCTGCGCATTGCCAGCAGCACGGCCAGCTTTGCCGAGAGTTTTGTGCGCGTGGGCATCGTGCCGGGCGATGGCGGTGCCTGGCTGCTGCCGCGTGCGGTGGGCGCCGCCAAGGCCGCCGAGATGGCTTTCACCGGCGACCCGATCAGCGCGCAGGAGGCCCTGGCCTGCGGTCTGGTGAGCCAGGTGGTGGAACCCGCGGCGCTGATGGACGCGGCGAATGCGCTGGCCGCCCGCATTGCGCGCAATCCCGGCGGCGTGCTGCGCATGACCAAGAAGCTGCTGCGCGAGGGCGTGCACAACACGCTCGAATCGGTGCTGGAAACCTCGGCCGCCTACCAGGCGCTGGCGCATCTGGGGCCGGATCACCGCGAGGCGGTGCGCGCCTTCATCGAGAAGCGGGCGCCGAAGTTTGCGGATTGACTGGGGTTTGGCGGTTGGCGGTTGGCGGTTGGCACCTGGTATGCGATCGCCGGTGCACGGCCAAGGCCGCCGGGTGGCCGGCCGGCTCCGTGTCCTCCGGGCCTTGCGGCCCTCCCCCTTTACCTGCGCCAGCCGGCCACCCGACGCCCTTGTCCCGAGGCACCGCGGCATGCCACGCACCGCATGCCACCACCGTGCTGGCCAAGCCGTGCCCGGGTGGCCGGCGGCGTGAATCTGCGCCGGTGAGGAGCGCAGGATTCGTGGCCGCGCGCGCAGCGCGCATCGACCAACTGACTCGCGGCGCTTGTTCGAGCACAGTGAGCGGCAGCGAACGGCGCGAGTTGCGCCGCGGGGCCACGAATCCGAGCACCGCAACGAAGTCCGCCGCGTGCGGCGGACCGGCGCAGTTGAGCGCCGCCGGGCACCCGGGCACGGCTTGGCTCGCGCCAACGTTTGCAACCGAGCAACCGAGCAACCGAGCAACCGGGCGACCGGGCGACCGGGCGACCGGGCGACCAAGCGACCAAGCAACTCAGCGACCCAGAGAACCAGCAAATCAGCCAGCCGGCCGATCCCACCCCGCCCCATAGCGCGCCATGGCATAGCACTTCACCACCACCGATCCGAGCATGCCGTGCAGCACATCGCCCTGCGCGGCGCGGCGTGACACCACGGCGCTGAGCAAGCCCTTCTCGGCCAGTTCGGCCAGGGCCTGGTCGACCCAGGGTTGGCGGTGCAGAGGATCGAGCGCGGCGATCTCGGATTTGATCTCGGCAATGCGCCCAGCCAGCCACTGGCCCTGCTGCTCATGCGCGCTGAGTGCGGGGGACACGGGTTCGGCCGCCGGCGCGGCAGCACGGGAGGCCCCGTCATCGCCACCCAGGCCCAGACCCGACAGCGCGTCGGCCATGCTGCGCGGGCCGGCGGCGGCCGAGGCGCCCACCTCCACCGCGCCAGGCCGCGCCACGCCCGCGCCGGCCGGCGCGGGCTCGACAGCCGCCGTTGCCGCATCGGCCCCCGCTGCCGCGCTGTCATCGCTGCGCAGCAGCGAGCGCAGGTACGAGTAGGCGTTCTCCACGCCACGCAGCCGGCTGTTGCTGGCGCGGCGCTCGAGCACCTCCACCTTGTCGCGCACGGCGGCCTCGCCAAACTCGTTGATCAGGCCTTCGAGCTTGGACTCGCGCACCCCCAGCGATTCGGCGCGCAGCACCAGGTTGGCATCCACCGGTGCGGCTTCGCGCGTGGGCAGGCGCGTCGGCGTGCGCTTCTTGCGCACCGCGAACTGCGCCTCGACCACCGCCCTGCCCTCGCGGTGCTCGATCAGCTCGATGTCGAGATCGGTCTCGCGGTTGATCTCGTCAATGGCTTCCTTGACCCGCTCGTTCTTGAACTTGCGCCATTCGCGCCGCTCGGCACCGGCCGGCGCGGCGCTCAGGGCGTCGGCCCACCACTGCACCGGCTTGCGGCTGGTCACGCCCGAGGGGTTGTCGCGGTAGCGCGCGCAGATCTCGTACAGCGCCAGCGCGGCATAGGTGCCCAGCTTGGCCAGGATGTCGAGATCGATGCGCGCCCAGCGCGTGGGCTCCTTCAGGGCCGCCATCAGCGTGGGCGGATAGGACCACGAGACCCAGTTCTCGCCATGGCGGATCTCGATGGCCACTTCGGACAGCATCGAGAAGCCGCGCCACTTGACGCCATCGCCCGGCGCGGTGGATTCCCAGTCGACCTCGAGCCCGCGCATCTCGCGCAGATAGCGCTTGGCGGCGGTGCGGTCCTCGCCGCTGGAGCCGGTGGTGCGCAAAATCGCCGGCAGCGGCGCCTCGAACATGTAGTCGGCCGGCGGCATGCTGCTCATCACCGCCAGACGCGACTGCGCCACCTGCAGCAAGGCGTTGTAGATGCGCCGGCCGGTGAGCGTGACCCGCCGGGCCCGCGGCACCAGCACGATCATCTCGTGCGGCTTGCGCAGCTCGGTGCCGCCATCGCTGCCAGGCGTGAGCGTGTCCGGCGGCGCCGGGGGCAGCAGGGGCTTCGAACTGTCCATGCGCAATGATATGTCCTTCTGCGATTGGACAGCCACAGCGCCAGCTTTGATCGAATACTCGGTTAAAGCGCGGACAGTCGCCGGTTTCGGTGCCGCCGCCGCCCGGTTAAAAGCCGGACAGCGGCCTCAACCGCCGCCCACCGGGCGCTCCTGGCCGGCGCGAAGGGTGCCCGGGAAGAAGCTGGACACTTGCCCGCCCCGGCCTCGCCAGCCGTCCACCGCCCACCGGCCCCTCCAGCGGGGCCTGCCGGCGCTGAACCGGGTAGCCGCTGGACGGAAAGCGGGTAAATCGCGGACAGCAACGGTTAGGGCACGGACGGATGCGGGAAGGATACGGACAAGTTGCTTGAAAAAAAGTCGGTAAGTTGTTGTTTTCAATAAATAAATTGACTTGTCCACAGGCGCTTAATCTATTGAAGATTATGAACTATCCTTGAATCTTCCGCCCGGGACGTGAAGGTCTTCGGGAAACCCGCAAGCCCAGGTCGCGCTGCGAGTGTCCAGCCCCGTACCGCACCACGTTCAATGCATCGCCCGTCATGCGATTTTCGGGTGGAACGGCAGATAATCGCCAGTACTGCATTGAACGGGGACTCTCCTGATGGATGGCAAGAAGACCGTGCCGGGCGACAACGCCCGCCCAGGCACCGCACCAATCCGGCGCCAGTCGCTGGCCGACATCGAGCTGCAGGCCGCGCGCATCGCCGCGATGATGACGCAGATCCGCGCCACCATGCTGTCGCCCAACTCGGCCAAGACGGCGCCCACGGTCAGCGCTGCGCAGCTGGCCGCGCTGTGCGGGGTGGACAAGAGCAAGGTGGCCTACCGCCTGACCCGCAACGATCTGCCCGAAGGCCACATGGTGGGCAACCGCCGCGAGTGGCGCATGGACGAGGCGCGCGAATGGGTGCGCGCCTTCCGCAGCCAGCACCTGCGGCCCGAGCACGCCGCGGGCACCACGATCACGGTGGCCAACTTCAAGGGCGGTGTGGCCAAGACCACCTCGGCGGTGACGCTGGCGCAGGGCCTGTCGATGCGCGGCCACCGCGTGCTGGTGGTCGACCTCGATCCGCAGGGCTCGGCCACCACCTTGTTCGGCGTCTTGCCCGACGCCGAGGTGGAGCCCGAGCACACCGCCATGCTGCTGTTCGGCGGCCAGCAGGAAGACCTGAGCTATGCGGTGCGCCCCACCTACTGGCCGGGCATCGACCTGGTGTGCGCGGCGCCACTGCTGTTCGGCGCCGAGTTTGCCCTGCCGGCGCGACAAACCCGTGACCCCGGCTTCGAGTTCTGGCGCTGCCTGGACCGCGGCCTCGACCAGGCCCGCAGCGACTACGACGTGATCGTCATCGACACGCCGCCCTCGCTGTCGTACGTGACCATCAACGCGCTGATGGCGGCCGACGGCGTGATCATGCCGCTGCCGCCCTCGGCGCTGGATTTCGCCTCGTCGGCGCAGTTCTGGGACCTGTTCTCCGATCTGTGCAACCAGCTGATCCGCAGCCGTGGCCAGGACAAGACCTTCGAGTTCATCGACGTGCTGCTGTCGCGGGTGGAATCGTCCGACGCGGCCAGCTCGGTGGTGCGCCAATGGGTGCTGGAGGGCTACACCGAGAAGGTGCTGCCGATCGAGATTCCGAAAACGGCGGTGACGGCCACCGCCTCGGCCGAGTTCGGCACCGTGTACGACCTGCCGCGCGGCGCAATGAACGCCAAGACCTTTGCCCGCGCACGCGACGCCTACGACCGCATGTGCGAGCTGGTGGAGCAGCAGATCGTGGCCGTGTGGGCCATGCAGGTGGAACAACTGGGAGGCTGAGACGATGGCCAGCAACAAGCTCACCGCCAAGGCGGCCCGGCTGGATTTCAGCGCCCTGCCCGGCGGCCTGCCCGCATCCGTGCCGCCGGCCGCCGCCCCGGCGGCAGCCCAGGCAGGCGCTGCGGCGCCGGGGCCCGTGCCGGCCGGCCTGCCGGCCCCGGGTGCAGCCGCCACGGCCGGCGCTGGCGCGGCGCATGAGGCGCCCAGCCTGCACCGGCCCAAAACCGCCCCGGGCGCGATGATGGCCTTTGCCACCGATGCGCGCTCCGACCTGATGCGCGAGAACGACAGCCTGCGTGCCCGCGCCCAGGAGGCCGAGGCCCTGCGCGGCCAGCTCGACGAGGCGCTGGGTGATCTGGCCCAGTGGGACGGCGCCAAGGCCGCCCGCCTGCTCGACCCGCGCCAGGTGGACGCCAGCCGCTTTGCCAACCGCCATGCGCTGAACTACAGCACGCCCGAGTTTGCGGCGCTGCGGGCCGAGATCGAGAGCGCGGGCGGCAATGTGCAGCCGATCAAGGTGCGTCGCATGGCGGCGGCCGATGGCGGCAGTGCGGGCAGCGTTGGCGTGGCCGCTGCAGGCGATGCCGGCAGTGCCGAGGCCGAGCGCTATGAACTGGTGTTCGGTCACCGCCGTCACCGTGCCTGCCTCGAGCTGGGCCTGCCGGTGCTGGCCGTGATCGACAACCTCGATGATCGGGCGCTGTTCGTCGAGATGGACCGCGAGAACCGGGCGCGCAAGGACTTGTCGGCCTGGGAGCAGGGCATGATGTACCGGCGCGCCCTGCAGCAAGGGCTGTTTGCGTCGAACCGCAAACTGGCCGAGGCCATCGGGGTGGACCTGAGCGCGCTGGGCAAGGCCCTGGCCCTGGCCGACCTGCCCGAAGCCATCGTGCAGGCCTTTGCCTCGCCGCTGGCGCTGCAGTTCCGCTGGGCCAAGCCGCTGGCCGATGCGCTGGCGGCCAACCGCGGCGCGGTACTGGCCTGCGCCCAGACCCAGGCCGCCGGGGCGGCCGACCGCAAGCCGCGCGATGTGTTCGACCGGCTGGTGGCCGCGGGTCAGAAGGGGGTGGAACCGTTCCACCCCCCGCAGACGATCACGCTGGAACGCGACGGCGTGGCCGTGGGCACGGTCACGCAGGGTGGCCGTGGCGAGGTCACCGTGTCGCTGAAGCCCGGCCAGGTGCCGGCCGAAAAGCTGGTGGCGCTGGCCGAATGCATCGACGAGTTTCTGCGCCGGCCGACTGGCAAGCGCTGAAGCGTTCGTGGCCACCCGGGCCTGGTGGTCGGCAGCCAGGAGGGGGTGGAACCGTTCCACCCCCTTTTGCTTTTCAAGGCCTGGTTTCGCCTTCCTGCCGCGCCAGGTCGGCCGCACCTTCAGCCAGCGCCAGGCGCCGATAGGCCGCCACCGAGGCCCGACCGCGGTGCCCCGTCTGATCCTGCAGGCGTGCGCCCCGCACACCCGCGGCGGCAACGCGCAGCCCGAAGCCATGGCGCAGCCAGATCGTTGACGCGTGGCGCAGTGCCAGCGCCGCATCCGGTTTGAAGCTGGACACTTCGTCCGCGCACTCGGCCAGGGCCTGCCTCATCACCTCATACAGGCGCGCGGCCGACAAACCTGCTTCGGCGCGCAGTTGCGCAAACAGCGGCGCATCGGCCGGCAGGCCGGCGCTGCTGAGGGCCTCGACGCCCTGCCCCAAGTCGTGCCGCGCCATGCAGCGCTGCGCCAGATAGCGCTGCAGCGCCTGGGCAGTGCCGGCCGTCAGAACCAGCTGCCGGGCCGGCCCGCCCGGCCCCCGCTCAACCCGCAGCCAGGCCGCTGGCCCGGGTGCTGGCGCCGCATCCAGCATCGCGATGTCGGGCCTGGCCACGGCGGCGTCGGCCTGCAGCCAGCCCACGCGGGCGGCGATCAATTCGGCCGGGCGCAGGCCCGCATCCATCGCCACGCCCAACAAGGCCTGCAGGCGCAGCAGCGCGGGCGTGTGGCCCTGGCTGGCGATGCGGCGCGCCAGCCACTGCTGCAGCGCGGCTTGGTGATCGGGGTGCAGTGCGCGCGGCAGCGGCGGCCTGGTGCCGGCGGGCCACGCTTCGGCCGGCTTGGCCTGCGGCGGCGCTGGCTCGCTCGGGGGTGTGGGCAGGCCATGGGCGGGTGCCAGCGCTGTGGCAGGTGCACGTTCAGCCGCAGGTGCATCGGCCTGGGCGGATGCAGCCCCTGCGGCATTGGCCGGCATCGCACCCGCCAAGCCCGGCGCCACCCCGGCCGACGAGGCATCGGCACCAACTGTCCAGCAATTAACCGCCAGATAGCCTTGCGCCGTCCACCAGGCCAGCATGCCGCGCAGGATGCCCACGGCCATCGCCCGCGATCGATCGGCCAGCGGGCCTTCCAGCGGCCGCCAGTCGTCGTGCCAGCGCGGCGTGCCGCGCGGGGCGGTCCAGTCGGGCGGTGGCGACTGCAAAAAGGCCTCGAAGGCCCGCAGGTCGGCTGCGTCCAGCGATGAAAGCGGCTTGCCCGCCACCCACAGCGCCCACAGCTGCAGGCGCTCGGCCTCCTTGCGGTAGGCGCGCCAGGTGGCGCTGCCCGGCGGGTGCCGCGCCAGCCAGGCCTGCAGCGCCTGCTGGTCGTCGTCGGCGCTGATCTGCCGGGCCTGGGCCGGGGCCCGAAAAAGGCCATGGCGCCCGGTCAGGCCGGCCGGCACCTGCAGCCGATCAAGCGGCACCGGCCTGGGTGGCAGGCCATGGGCGCGCGGCCCGGCGGCGGCGCCGCCCGCTGCCATGGCCGGCGCTGCTGCCACCGCCGGGCGCCGCTGCAGCGTGGCGCGGTCGAGCTGGGCCGGCGGCGTGAACACCCAGCCGGGCAGGGCGCCCAAGCTGCGCGCATGCTCCTGCCACCACTGCACCAGCCGCAGGGCCGCGGCCGGGCCCACCCGGTGCACGCCGCGGTGCCAGTGGAAGCCGCGCGCCAGCATGCGCTGCTTCAGCTGCGCCAGGCGCAGCATGCCGGCCTGGGCCAGGCGGGCGGCCAGGCGCTCGTCCAGCCAGCCGGCCAGCGCGTCCTCGGGCCGCGGCTCACGCACGGCCACCGTTTCCAGCCACTGCAAGGCGGCCACCTGGCGGGCCCGCAGCCGCTGGCGACGGCGGTTGGCGCCGCGGGTGTCGGGCGCGCCGTGGCTGGCCTCGTACAAGGCCAGCAGTTCGGCCTCGGAGTAGAAGTCTTCGGGCTGCTGGGCGCGAAAGTCGTCCAGGCTGGGCTGCTGGCCCACCGGCTCGACCATGGCCTCGGGGTCGCGCCGCAGCAGCGCGGCCAGTTCGGGCCGGCCCTGGGCGCGGGCCACGCCGCGCAGCACGTCCAGCAGGCGCTGCAGCTCGGCGCGCACCCGCCGCCCGTCAGGCAGCGCCTGGCCCTGGCCCTGGCCCTGGCCCAGGTAGCGCTGCCAGGCCTGGGCCGGCGCCAGGCCCTCGGCCCAGGCGCGCACAAAGGCCATCTGGTGCGAGCCCAGCCGCCGCGCGGCAGCGGCCGAGGCCACCGAGCGTTGGCGGGCAGGGGCCGGGGTGCTCATGCGCCGTGGCCGTGCTGGGGGCTCACAGGCAGCTTTCGCGCGGACCGCGCACCCATCTCACTGACGTCTCGCCAAAGGCTTTTGAAATGCTATGCAAGTCCATGATTTAAAACAAGTTTCTTTGCAATTCGCTTCGTCTCGTGGCGATCGCATGGGCAAATACGACACCTTGATAATGATACATACTGCCGAGGGCGCAGGCCATGGCCTGCACGCACCGGCTGGGCCTGGCCCGCGCCGCCTGACGGGCAAGGTACGCTCACCCCCCGATGAACCTGATCGAGGCCTACCGCTACCTTGCCGCGCTGGCGCAGCACCGCCACTTTGGCCGCGCGGCCACGGCCTGCCACATCACGCAGCCGGCGCTGTCGAATGCGTTGCGTGCGCTCGAGGCGCATCTGGGCGTGGCCATCGTGCGCCGCAGCCGGCAGTTCGAAGGCCTCACGCCCGAGGGCGAGCGGGTGCTGGCCACCGCCCACCGCCTGCTGCGTGAGCAAGAGGCCTTGCGGCAAGCACTGGCCGGCACGGCCGAGCAGCCGCGCGGGCGCCTGTTGATCGCCGCCGTGCCCACCGCGGTGCCGGTGGCGGCGCGCTTTGCCGCCCGGCTGCTGGCCCTGCACCCCGGCCTGCAGCCGCAGGTGCGCTCGCTGGCCTCGCAAGAAATCGAGACCGGCCTGGACACGCTGGCCGTCGACCTGGGCCTGGGCTATGCCGAGCGCAGCAGCCGCACCGACTGCTGGCCGCAGTATCTGGAGCACTACTACCTGCTGTCGTATGCCCCGGCGCCCGATCCGGCTTCAGCTGCCAGGGCGGCCGCCATGCCGGCGCGCAGTCAGGCCAAGCGGGCCGCCAAGCCTGGCGCGGCAGCGGCCCGGCCAGCCGCCGGCGGCCTGCACCCGCCGCTGGGCTGGGCCGACGCGGCGCAGCGGCCGCTGGCCTTGCTGTCGCCCGAGATGCACAACCGGGTGCTGATCGATGCCCAGTTCCAGCGTCTGGGCCTGCGCGTGCAGCCGGTGCTGGAAACCAACTCGGTCAGCGCGCTGCTGGCCGCGGTGCAGACCGGCGCCGTGTGCGCCGTGCTGCCCGGGGCCGTGGTGGCCACGGTGCTGCCGCCGGCGGGGCAGCCGGCGGGGCAGGGCGGCTGGCAGGCGCGGCCGCTCGACGGCCCGGCGCTGCGCACCCCGATCGCCTTCATGGCCGCCGCTGGCGCCCGCCGCTCGCAGGCGCTCGAGGCGGCGCTGCGCCTGGCGGCCGACGCGGCCTGGCTGGACGAGGTGGCCCGCCACAGCGGCCAGTTTGACGCCGTGGACGCCGGCCAGGCCGTCGGCAAGGGCGCGGCTGAAGCCTGACGCCTGACGCCTGACGCGCCCAGCGCCGAGCGCCGAGCGACGCCGCGTTCATCAGCTGCTTGAATCGACCGGTTCGGCGATTCCATTGGACAAGCGCCGGGGGCCCCACGATCATGCGGCGCACCCAGCCAGCCACGCGCCTGCCGGGGCTCACGGCGACCCGCTGCGCTTGCGGATCACCCGGCCCGGCGGCGGCTGGGCCCGATCGACCCCGTCCACGGATGCGCCATGCCACGCCCCAAGTTGCCGAACGCCAGCCCCGGTCCGTTGACGGGCCCGCACACCGCACCGTCTGCAGCGGGGCAGGGCGCGGTGCTGGAGCCGCCGCTGCACACCACCGCACCCACCACTG
Source organism: Aquabacterium sp. OR-4 (assembly GCF_025290835.2). Taxonomy (NCBI): domain Bacteria; kingdom Pseudomonadati; phylum Pseudomonadota; class Betaproteobacteria; order Burkholderiales; family Sphaerotilaceae; genus Pseudaquabacterium; species Pseudaquabacterium prasiolae. The sequence goes on from NZ_JAOCQD020000003.1 coordinate 815,989, forward strand.
CACCCACCACTGCACAACAGCAGGCCCTGGCCGCCGCGGTGGCCGCCCAGGCCGGGCGCCCCGGCGCGCTGCTGCCCGTGCTGCATGCGCTGCAGGCCGCGCTGGGCCATGTGCCGCCGGCGCTGGTGCCGGGCATTGCGCAGGCGCTGAACCTGTCGCGTGCCGAGGTGCACGGCGTGATCAGCTATTACCACCACTTTCGCAGCCAGCCGGCCGGCCGCCATGTGCTGCAGCTGTGCCGTGCCGAGGCCTGCCAGGCCAATGGCGGCGAGGCGCTGGCCAGCGCCGCCCAGGCGCTGCTGGGCTGCGCCATGCACAACACCCGCGCCGATGGCGCGGTCACGCTCGAGCCGGTGTACTGCCTGGGTCTGTGCGCCACCGGCCCGGCGCTGCAGATCGACGACCGCCTGCATGCGCGCATGACGCCCGAGCGCCTGGCGCAGCGCCTGCACGGCCTGGGCCTGTTGGCTGCGCCGGCGCTGCCCGCATCGCCGCCGACCGGTGTGCCGGCCCTGGCAGGGGCGCGGCCATGAGCGGCGTCACGCTGTTCGTGCCGCGCGACTCGGCCGCGCTGGCCGCCGGCGCCGACGAGGTGGCCGCGGCCCTGGCCGCCGAATGTGCCCGCCGCGGCATGGCCATCCACATCGTTCGCAACGGCTCGCGTGGCCTGCTGTGGCTGGAGCCGCTGGTCGAGGTGGCCACGCCGCAGGGCCGCATCGCCTACGGCCCGGTGATGCCCGAAGACGTGCCGGGCCTGCTGGATGCCGGGCTGCTGCAGGGCGGGGCGCATGCGCTGCGCCATGGCATCACCGAGCAGATGCCGTATCTGGCGCTGCAGGAGCGGCTCACCTTCCGCCGCGTGGGCCTCGGCGATCCGCTGAGCCTGGACGACTACGCCGCGCACGAGGGCTGGGCTGGCTTGAAGCGGGCGCTGGGCCTGGACAGCGCGGCCCTGCTGCACGAGGTCACGCACTCGGGCCTGCGCGGGCGCGGCGGCGCGGCCTTTCCGGCCGGCATCAAGTGGCGCACCGTGGCGCACGCCCTGGCCGATCAGCCGGCAGCGCAGAAGTACGTGGTCTGCAATGCCGACGAGGGCGACTCGGGCACCTTCAGCGACCGCATGCTGATCGAGGGCGACCCCTACCAGCTGATCGAGGGCATGGCCATCGCCGCGCTGGCCGTGGGTGCCACCCGGGGTGTGGTCTACATCCGCAGCGAGTACCCGCAGGCCCTGGCCACGATGGACGAGGCCATCCGCCGCGCCACCGCCGCCGGCTGGCTGGGCGCGCGCATGGCCGGCAGCGACCACGCCTTTCACCTCGAGACCCGCCAGGCCGCCGGCTCCTATGTGTGCGGCGAAGAGACGGCGATGCTCGAAAGCATCGAGGGCAAGCGCGGCATCGTGCGCGCCAAGCCGCCGCTGCCGGCGCTGCAAGGCCTGTTCGGCCAGCCCACCGTGATCAACAACGTGATCACCTTCGCCAGCGTGCCGGTGATCCTGGCGCGCGGCGCGCAGTTCTACCGCGACTACGGCGTGGGCCGCTCGCACGGCACGCTGCCCTTCCAGCTGGCCGGCAACATCCGGCACGGCGGCCTGGTGGAGAAAGCCTTCGGCCTGACGCTGCGCGAGCTGGTCTACGGCTTTGGCGGCGGCACGCGCAGCGGCCGGCCCATCAAGGCCATCCAGGTGGGCGGGCCGCTGGGCGCCTATGTGCCCGAGTCGCAATGGGATGTGCCGCTCGACTACGAGGCCTACACGGCCATCGGCGCGGTGCTGGGCCATGGCGGCATCGTGGTGCACGACGACACCGCCGATCTGGCCCGGCTGGCGCGCTATGCGATGGACTTCTGCGCCATCGAGAGCTGCGGCAAGTGCACGCCCTGCCGCATCGGCAGCACGCGCGGCGTGGAGGTGATCGACCGCATCACCCGCAGCCAGGGCAGCCAGCGCGCGCAGCAGGTGGAACTGCTGCGCGACCTGTGCGACACCATGCTGCAGGGCAGCCTGTGCGCCATGGGCGGCATGACGCCGTACCCGGTGCTGTCGGCCCTGAACCACTACCCGCAGGATTTCGGCCTGGCGCCCGAGGGCGCCACAGCCACAGCCCAGTCCACCGCGGCCTGACCGAACGAGGCACAAGCTGACCATGCTGCACCACCACGCTCCCGAGATCGATCACGGCACGCCGGCCCGCGAGTCGGCCGAAACGGTTGAACTGCACATCGATGGCCAGCAGGTCAGCGTGCCGCGCGGCACCTCGCTGATGCGCGCTGCCGTCGAGGCCGGCATCCAGGTGCCCAAGCTGTGCGCCACCGACAGCCTCGAACCCTTTGGCTCGTGCCGGCTGTGCCTGGTGGAGATTGCCGGCCGCAAGGGCACGCCGGCCAGCTGCACCACCCTGGCCGAGGCCGGCATGGTGGTGCGCACCCAGAGCCCCGCGCTGCAGCGCCTGCGCCGCAACGTGATGGAGCTCTACATCAGCGACCACCCGCTCGACTGCCTGACCTGCAGCGCCAACGGCGACTGCGAGCTGCAAACCCAGGCCGGCGTGGTGGGCCTGCGCAATGTGCGCTACGGCAATGCCGGCCAGGCCGTGGCCGGCGTGACCGGCGCCAACCACTGCGATCTGACCCAGGACACCTCGAACCCCTATTTCACGTACGACGCGTCCAAGTGCATCGTCTGCAACCGCTGCGTGCGCGCCTGCGAGGAAGTGCAGGGCACGTTTGCGCTCACCATCTCCGGCCGCGGCTTCGACAGCCGCGTCACCGCGGGCCAGGGCGGCAGCTTCATGCAAAGCGACTGCGTGAGCTGCGGCGCCTGCGTGCAGGCCTGCCCCACGGCCACGCTGCAGGAAAAAAGCGTGATCGAGCTGGGCCAGCCCGAGCACAGCGTGGTCACCACCTGTGCCTATTGCGGCGTGGGCTGCGGCTTCAAGGCCGAAGTCAAATTGCACCCCCCATCCCCCCTGGGGGGGGCAATCGTCTTGGGGCGGCCCAGCGACGGCTGGGGCAACACCGTGGTGCGCATGACGCCGTGGAAGGACGGCCAGGCCAACGAGGGCCACTCGTGCGTGAAGGGCCGCTTTGCCTGGAGCTATGCCACGCACAAGGACCGCATCACCAAGCCGATGATCCGCGCCAAGATCACCGACCCCTGGCGCGAGGTGAGCTGGGACGAGGCCATCGGCCACGCCGCGTCGGAGTTCAAGCGCATCCAGGCCCGGCACGGCAAGAACGCCGTGGGTGGCATCACCAGCAGCCGTTGCACCAACGAAGAGGTGTACCTGGTGCAAAAGCTGATCCGTGCAGCCTTCGGCACCAACAACGTCGACACCTGCGCCCGGGTCTGCCATTCGCCCACCGGCTACGGCATGGGCCAGACCTTCGGCACCTCGGCCGGCACGCAGACCTTTGCCAGCGTGGCCCGGGCCGATGTGATCATCGTCATCGGCGCCAACCCCAGCGACGCGCACCCGGTGTTCGCCTCGCGCATGAAGCGCCGGCTGCGGCAGGGCGCGCGCCTGGTGGTCATCGATCCGCGCCGCATCGACCTGGTCGATTCGCCCCATGTGCGTGCCGACCACCACCTGGCACTGAAGCCCGGCACCAATGTGGCGGTGATCACGGCCATGGCGCATGTGGTGGTCACCGAAGGCCTGGTCAACGAGGCCTATGTGGCCGAGCGTTGCGATGCCAAGAGCTTCCATGAGTGGCGCGAGTTCGTCGCGCGGCCCGAGAACTCGCCCGAGGCCTTCGAGGCCGTCACCGGCGTGCCGGCGGCCGAGCTGCGGGGCGCCGCACGCCTGTATGCGCAAGGCCCCAACTCGGCCATCTACTACGGCCTGGGCGTGACCGAGCATGCGCAGGGCAGCACCATGGTCATCGGCATCGCCAACCTGGCCATGGCCTGCGGCATGGTCGGGCGCGACGGCGTGGGCGTGAACCCGCTGCGCGGCCAGAACAATGTGCAGGGCAGCTGCGACATGGGCAGCTTTCCGCACGAGCTGCCGGGCTACCGCCACATCAGCGACACCACGGTGCGCAGCCAGTTCGAGGCCGCCTGGGGCGTCACGCTCGACCCCGAGCCGGGCCTGCGCATCCCCAACATGTTTGACGCCGCGCTGTCGGGCAGCTTCAAGGGCCTGTACTGCCAGGGCGAGGACATCGCGCAGAGCGACCCCAACACCCAGCATGTGTCGGCCGCGCTCGAGGCCATGGAATGCATCGTGGTGCAGGACATCTTCCTCAACGAGACCGCCAAGTTCGCCCATGTGCTGCTGCCGGGCAGCAGCTTTCTCGAGAAGGACGGCACCTTCACCAATGCCGAGCGGCGCATCAGCCGGGTGCGCCAGGTGATGCCGCCACTGGCCGGCCTGGCCGATTGGGAAGTGACCATGAAGCTCAGCACGGCGCTGGGCTACCCGATGCACTACGCGCACCCCGAGGCCATCATGGCCGAGATCGCGGCGCTGACGCCCAGCTTTGCCGGCGTCAACTACGCCAAGATCGAGCGCCTGGGCAGCGTGCAGTGGCCCTGCAATGCCAGCACCGACGAGGCCGGCACGGCCATCATGCACCGCGAGCGTTTTGTGCGCGGCAAGGGCCGCTTCTTCAACACCCAGTACGTGCCCAGTGACGAGAAGGTGACCCAGCGCTTCCCGCTGCTGCTGACCACCGGCCGCATCCTGAGCCAGTACAACGTGGGCGCGCAGACCCGGCGCACGCCCAACAACCAGTGGCACGACGAAGACCGGCTCGACATCCACCCGCACGACGCCGAGTTGCGCGGCATTGCCGATGGCGACTGGGTGGGCATCTCCAGCCGCGCCGGCCAGACCGTGCAGCGCGCCCGCGTGAGCGAGCGCATGCAGCCGGGCGTGGTGTGGACCACCTTTCACTTCCCCGAGAGCGGCGCCAACGTCATCACCACCGACAGCTCCGACTGGGCCACCAACTGCCCCGAGTACAAGGTCACCGCGGTGCAGGTCAGCAAGGTGATGCAGCCGTCCGTCGCCGCCGGGTCGCCCCAAGGCGTCGACACCCCCTCGGGGGGCGACCGGCACGGCGTGCCGGTCTGGGGGCGATCTCCCTGGCAGGCCGAGTACGCCGACTTCAACCGCACGCAGCTGGCGCTGGCCGAGCAGGCGCAGCACGCGGTGTCGCAACCGGTGACCGCCAAGTGAAGCCCATGGACGCGCCGCTGCCGCCCCCTGGTGCCCGCCTGGCCGAGGTGCTGGCGCGCCGCGACGGCCAGGCCGTGCGGCAGGCCGATGCGCTGGCCGAGGAGCTGCCGGTGGCCCTGGTGTTCAACGGCATCACGCATGCCGTGATGCTGGCCACGCCCACCGACCTGGCCGACTTTGCACTCGGCTTCGGCCTCACCGAAGGCCTGCTCGCGCAGGCCGGCGAGCTGTACGGCGTGGACGAGGTGCGCGTGGATCACGGCATCGAGCTGAGGCTGCAGGTGGCCTCGGCCTGCGAATGGCGGCTCAAGGAGCGCCGCCGCACGCTGGCCGGCCGCACCGGCTGCGGCCTGTGCGGCACCGACAGCCTGGCCCAGGTGCGCCAGGTGCTGCCCGTGCTGCCGGCGGTGGCCTTGCAGCCCGCCGCGCTGGGCCGCGCGCAGCGCGATCTGCGCCAGTGGCAGCGCCTGCAGCAAAGCACCGGCGCCACCCATGCCGCGGCCTGGTGCGCCGCCGATGGCACGGTGGGCGTGGTGCGCGAGGACGTGGGCCGCCACAACGCGCTCGACAAGCTGGTGGGCGCGCTGCAGCGCGGCCCGCAGGCGCTGTCGGCCGCTGCGGTGGCGCAGGGCTTTGTCTGCATCACCAGCCGCGCCAGTTTCGAGATGGTGCAAAAGACCGCACGCGCCGGCGTCTCGGCGCTGGCCGCGGTGTCGGCACCCACGGCCCTGGCGGTGGACACCGCCTGGGCCTGCGGCCTGCTGCTGGCCGGTTTTGTGCGCGGCGACGACCTGGTGGCCTACAGCTTCAGCGAGCGCCTGGGCCTGCCGGCGCTGCCGCCCCCCACACCGTCGGTGGCCGCAGCCTGCGCTGCCACCGGCCAGCCTTGAGCGAGCACACGATGGATCTGGACAACCTGGTGCTGATGGCCAACCGCATCGGCCAGTTCTTCGAGGCCATGCCCGATCGGCAGGAGGCCGTGGACGGCATCGCCACCCACATCCGCAAGTTCTGGGAGCCGCGCATGCGCCACGAACTGGCCGCCGCCATCGCCGACGGCCGGGCAGGGCAACTGCGACCGTTGGTGGCCGAGGCCCTGGCGGCGCGGCCCGAGGTGCTGGCCTGAGAGGCCGGCCCGCGACCCGCCCGGCGGGTGGTCTGGCGTACACGCCAGACCGGGTGCCTCAACACCGCGGGCCAGCGCCGGGCCGCTCCCAAGCAGGCCCGCGACCCGCCCGGCGGGTGGTCTGGCGTACGCGCCAGACCGGGTGCCTCATGACCCCTTGAACACCGGCTTGCGCTTCTCGAGGAACGAGGCGCCGCCCTCGGCGGCGTCGGCGCTGTCGCCGGCCACATGCTGGTGGGCGGCTTCCATCTGCAGGGCCTCGGCATAGCTCTGCTGCAGCGAGCGCGCCACGCCCTTGCGGATCAGGCCCAGGGCCAGCGTGGGGCCGGCGGCCAGGCGCTGGGCCAGGGCCTGCACCTGGCCGGCAAACTCGGCCTCGTCGACCGCGCGGTAGATCAGGCCCCATTGTTCGGCCTGCTCGGCCGGGATGCGCTCGCCCAGCATCATCATCTGCATCGCGCGGGCCTTGCCCACCAGGCGCGGCAGCATCCAGGTGGCGCCGCCATCGGGCACCAGGCCGATGTTGACGAAGGCCTCGAGAAAGTAGGCCGTGCGGCTGGCGATGACAAAGTCGCCGGCCAGCGCCAGTGAGGCGCCGATGCCCGCGGCCACGCCGTTGACCGCGCAGATCACCGGCATCGGCAGTTCGGACAATGCCAGCATGGTCGGGCCGTACTGCTCGGTCAGGGCCTTGAAGGCGCCGGCACCGCGGGTCTGGTTGCCCGACAGCACCCGGCCCTGCAGATCGGCACCGCTGCAGAACGCACGGCCCTCGCCGGTGATCACCAGCGCACGCGCGCCAGCGCCCGGCAGGGCCTGCAGCGCGGTGCGGATCTCGCCGAACATGGCCGGCGGGGCGGCGTTCAGGCGCTCGGGGCGGTTCAGGGTGATCGTGGCCACCGTGCCGTCAAGGGCAAGGCGGATGGTCTCGAAGCTGGGCAGGGGGCTCATCGGTCGGTCTCCTGGGCGGCCTGGGGCCGCATGGGTGTGGGCTGCCGCAGCGGCAGTGCGCCGGCAGCGTAAGTGTGCCCGTGGCGAGTGGCTGTCACGCGGCGGACGCGGCAGGGCAGGGCGCCGCAGGCCGGATGTGGATGGGGCCTTGGCCGAAGGGCGTTGAGCGGGCGTTGGCGAGGGCGCAACCGCTTCAGCCGCTGCGCGCCTCGGCCAGGGCCGGGCCCAGGCGGCGCACCAGTGCGCCGCGGCGCTGCCACTCGTCGTGCACGCGGGCGCTGAACTCGGCGCGGCTCCAGGCCAGCGGCTGGTTGTCGGCCGACAGCAGGCGGGCACGCCAGGCCTCGTCGGCGGTGGCGCTGCGCAGGGCCTGGTGCATGGCATCCAGCAGCGCGGCCGGCGTGCTGCCGGGCGCAAACAGGCCGAATGTCGATGCCAGGTTGGCCTCGGCAAAGCCCGCCTGGGCCAGCGTGGGCACACCGGGCAGGCTGGCCAGCGGGGCGTCGGCGCCCACGGCCAGGGCCTTCAGGCGGCCCTGGCGCACCAGGGCCAGCTGGGCCGGCGCCACGTTGCTCGACAGCAGCTCGAACTGGCCACCCAGCGCATCGCTGATCTGCTGGCCGCCGCCCTTGTAGGGCACATGCACGATCGGCGCGCCGCTGGCCAGGCGCACCGCCTCCAGCGCCAGATGGCCGGTGGTGGCCAGGCCTGAGCTGGCCCAGCGCAGCGGCTGGCCCAGGCGCTGGGCCTCGGCCAGTGCGGCGGCCAGCGAGGCGCTGGCCAGCGCCGGCGTGCCCACCACCAGCAGCGGCACGGTCATCACCGCGCACAGCGGCTGGATGTCGCGCAGCGGGTCGTAGCGCAGCCGGCCCAGGTGTGGCGACACGCTGAGCGGGCTGGTGGCGCTGAACACCAGCTCATGGCCCTCGGGCCCGGCGCGGGCCAGCCATTCCATCGCCAGCGTGCCGCCGGCGCCGGGCAGGTGCTCCACCAGCACCGGCACACCCAGCTGGGCATTCAGCCGCGCGGCCAGGGCGCGCAAGACCTCGTCGCTGACCCCGCCGGGCGGATAGGCCGAGCGCAGCCGCAGCGGCCGCTGCGGCCATGGCGTGCGTGCCAGGCTGGCCCCGCCGGCCCCGCCGGCCCCGCCTGCCGTTGCGGCCGTGGCGGCCTGGGCCGTGACGGTGCCGGCCCAGGCGGCCGCCGCCACGCCGGCCCCCAGCGCGCTGCGCAGCCATGCACGGCGGCCCGCTCGCCCTGGCGCGTTCACTGGACGACCCTGCGTGCTGTGCGCTGCGGGATTCGCGCTGGGAAGCGGCCCGGCGCGCTCATGCCACGGCGCGGCGTGGCCGCGTGGCGAGGGCACGCGCGGTTTCGCGTGCGGTGGCGCAAAAGCGCTGCACCAGGGGCGAGGCATCGCCGCTGCGGTGCACCAGGGTCAGCGGCGCATCCAGGCGCTCGGCGCGGGTCAGGGCGCGGTAGGCCACCGAGCCGGCGTGCACGCCCTTCATCGAGGCCGGCACCAGCGACAGGCCTTCGCCCGAGGCCACCAGGTTCAGATTGGTCAGCATGCGGTCGACCTCGGCCACCACCTGCACCGCGATGCCCTGCAGCTCGAGGCTGCGCAGCAGGTTGGCATACAGGCCGGGCGCGCCGGGGCGGCGGGCCAGGATCAGGCGCTCGCCGGCCAGCGCGGCCAGCGGCACCGGCTGGTGCGCGCGGTAACGGCGCGCCAGTGCATGGTCGATCGGCAGCGCCAGCATGGCCGGCTCGGTGAGCAGGGTGTCGAAGGCCAGGCCCGGCGGCGTGGCCACCGGCACGCGCAGAAAGGCGGCATGCAGCGCGCCGCCATCGACCCGCTCGGTCAGCTCGGCGGCGCTGGCCTCGGCAATGCGCAGCTCCACCTGCGGATGGGCACGGCGCCAGTCGCGCAGCAGGGTGGGCGTGAAGGCGTGTGCGGCGGCCGAGCTGGTGATGCCCACGGCCAGCACGCCGGCCGTGCCGGCCGACACGCGCTGCATGTCGTCCATCAGCTGCTGGTGCACCTCGAGCAGGCGGCGCGCGCGCGGCAGCAGCTCGCGCCCGGCATCGGTGAGCGCCACCCCGCGCGGGTGGCGCAGGAACAGCGGCGTGCCCAGCGTGCCCTCGATGGCGCGGATCTGCTGGCTCAGCGGCGGTTGCTGCAGGCCCAGCGTGGCCGCTGCGCGGGTCATGTGGCCCGCCTCGGCCACGGCGACAAAGTAGCGCAGTTGGCGCAGGTCCATATGGCAAAGGTATCGAAATCGGTTCTTGCCCATATTTGACGCTATGCCGGGTGCCGGCCACCATCCGCGAATGCCCTTGCACCGCACCCTGATTCGCCCCGTCGGCCCGACTGGCGGCACGGCCTCCACCGGCCTCAATGGCCCTACTGGCCTCACTGGCCCCATGCGCTCCATCCGCCCCATTGGGTCAAAGCGTTCGATTCGTCTGGCGGGCCTGGCCGGTCTGAGCCTGGTCGCCGCCCTGCTGGGCGCCTGCAGCAGCACCGGCCGGCTGGCCGCCACGCCGGCCACGCCCAGCGCCACACCCAGCGCCACACCCAGCGCCACGCCCGAGCCGGCGCCCCAGGCCACCGCCTGCCCGAAAGACCTGCCCGCCGGCACGCGCTGCCTGGCCGGCCGCGACAGCGCCGGCGCCCATGTGCTGATCGCCGTGCCGCCCGACTGGAGCGGCCACCTGGTGATGCACGCGCATGGCGGTCCGCTGCTGGGCGAGCCGCGGCCCGAGCGTGCGCTGGACGACCTGCAGCGCTGGTCGGTGGTGGTCAAGGCGGGCTATGCCTGGGCCGGCTCGACCTTTGCGCAGGGCGGTGTGCAGGTGCGCGCCGCGGGCGACGACACCGAGCGCCTGCGGCGCATCTTCGTGGCCCATGTGGCGCAACCCCGGCGCACCCTGCTGCACGGCCAGAGCTGGGGTGCCGGCGTGGCCGCCAAGCTGGCCGAGCGGGCCGGCGCGGCCTACGACGGCGTGCTGCTCAGCAGCGGCGTGCTGGCCGGCGGCAGCCGCAGCTACGACTTCCGGCTGGACCTGCGGGTGGTCTACCAGCAACTGTGCGCCAACCACCCGCGGCCCGACGAGCCGGCCTATCCGCTGTGGATGGGCCTGCCCGCCGACTCGGCCATGACCCAGGCCGACCTGGCGGCGCGCGCACGCGACTGCCTGGGCCTGGGCCTGCCGGCAGCGCAGCGCAGCGCCGAGCAGACCCGGCGGCTGAAGACGCTGACCGAGGTCATCCGCATCCCCGAGCGCAGCGTGCTGGGCCACCTGAACTGGGCCACCTTCCACTTTGCCGACATCGCCCACCGGCGCAGCGGCGGCCGGCCGGTGTTTGGCAACCAGGGCGTGCGCTACACCGGCTCGCCCGACGATGCCGCGCTGAACGCGGCGGTGCTGCGCTACAGCCCTGATGCCGACGCGCGGCGCCGCTTTGCCGACGACACCGACCCCAGCGGCCGCATCGACCGGCCAGTGCTCACCGTGCATGGCCGCCACGACGCGGTGGCCTTTGCCGAGCTCTCGGGCGAGTTCGGCCGCACGATGGCGCGCGCCGGCCGCGCCGAGCGGCTGGTGCAGGTCTACACCGACCACAGCGAGCACAGCTACCTGTCCGACCCGGTGTACCCGGCCCTGCTCGAGGCCCTGCTGGCCTGGGTGGACACCGGCCAGCGGCCCAGCCCGGCGGCGGTGGCTGCCCGCTGCGAACAGCTGCGCGCGCGCTTTGCCGGCGATTGCAGCGTGCTGCCCGACTGGCAGCCCCCGCCGCTGGACCAGCGCGTGCCGCCGCGCCAGCCGGCCCCCTGACCAACCCGCTGACCGACCGGCTGACCGACCGGCCCGCCGGCCAGGGCCCCAGCCCCAGCCCCAGCCCCAGCCCCAGCCCCAGCCCCAGCCCCAGCCCCAGCCCCAAGCCGGAGCCAGGGCCGCGCAGCCTGCCCGATCCAAGAACAAGACCCGATCCGCCCACCCGACCCCAGGAGACAACACATGCCCCAACGCCCCTCCACCACCGCGCGCCGCCGCCCCACCCTGCCCGGGGCGCTGGCCCTGGCCGCCACGCTGCTGGCCGGCAGCGCCATGGCCGCACCGGTGAACCTGCTGTTCGTCGGCAACAGCTACACCTTCGGCCGGCTCGATCCGGTGCTGACCTACAACGCCGCCCAGGTGCGTGATCTCACCCAGCCGCAGGGTGCGCTGCATGGCGGCCGCGACCCCAGCCTGGCCTTCACCACCGGCGCGCCGTTCACCAACCTCACCGGCACCAATTCGTACCCCGTGGGCACGATTAACCCGGCCACCGGGGCCGAGTTCACCTCGTACTCGCCGCACAGCCAGAGCGTGGCCTGGGGCGGCGTGCCCGGCATCTTCAAGCAGTTCACGGTGCAGGCCGGGCTGGACTACAACGTGTCGCTGTCCACACGCAACGCGGCCTCGCTGCGCGGGCACTTCCTCAACACCGCCAACAGCAACTGGGACCTGCGCGGCAACATCGGCAGCCAGCGCTGGGACCAGGTGGTGCTGCAGGAGCAGAGCGACGAGGCGCTGCCGCCCAAGACCGTTGGCGGCGTGGCCCTGGGCTCCAACAACCCGGCGTTCACGGCCTATGCCAACGTGATCGAGAACTGGGTGCACCAGGGCACCTCGCTGAGCTACACCGAGCGCGCGATGTACGAGGGCCTGTACGGCAGCGTGGCCGGCTGCGTGGCCGCCGGCGGCACCACCGCCTCGTGCGGCAACACCACCACGCGCAACATCGCCGCCAACGGCAATGCCAACGCCGACGCGCAGATCTGGCTGATGCAGCCCTGGGCCCGGCCCAACATCATCAATGCGCCGGGCACCAACCTGATCGACCCGCGCAGCGGCGACGCCATCTACAACCCGACCAACCCGGCGCGCTCGTACTACGACTCGCTGGAGGCCATGACCGACGACAACGCGGCCGCCTACCTGCGCGCGCTGGACGTGGCCGACAACGACGGCAGCGGCGGCTTTGCCGGCATTGCGCCGGTGGGCCAGGCCTTCCTGCGCGCGGTGAGCAGCGGCGTGGCCACGCGCGACATGTACGGCGCCGGCGCGGCCACCGACGGCCTGATCGACCTGTGGTTCAACGACGGCACGCATGCCAGCGTGGCCGGCTCGTACCTCAGCGCGCTGACCCTGTTCGGCAGCCTGACCGGGCTTGACCCGGCGATGCTGGGCGCCGGCGAGGTGGCGGCACGCGAGCTGGGCCTCTCGGCGGCGGCGGCGCTGCAGCTGCAGCGCGTGGCCAGCGACCAGCTGGGCTTCAGCGCGCCGGTGCCCGAGCCCGGCACGCTGGCCCTGTGGCTGCTGGGCCTGGCCGGCGTGGGCCTGGCCGCAGGCCGGCGGCACGCCGCTGTCCGGTAGGGGGCAGCGCGGCGGCGGGCGGGGGCCAGAGAATCAGCAGCGGGCGCCGCAGGCCTGGCCCAGGCCAGGCCGATGCCCGACCGTCGCCCCCTCTTGCCTCTCTGACTTTGCCGGAGCGCCCCGCATGCCCGATCCCGACCGCAGCCCCTCCACCCCCGGCCAGGCCGCAGCGCAGGGCCGGCTGGCTGGCCGTGTGGCCATCCTCACCGGCGCCGGCTCGGGCATCGGCCGCGCGGCGGCCCTGCTGTTTGCCGCCGAAGGCGCCCGCCTGGTGCTGGGCGACAAGACCGAGGCCGTGCACGCCACGGCGCAGCAGGTGCAGCAGGCCGGCGGCCAGGCCGTGGCACTGCAGATCGACGCCGGGCAAGAAGCCGATGTGATGCGCCTGGTGGCCACCGCCCGGGAGTCCTTCGGCCAGCTCGACATCGCCTTTGCCAATGCCGGCATCGCCGGCGGCATGGCCGGCATCTTCGACGCCACGCCCGAGCTGTGGACCGAGGTGCTGCGCGTCAACCTGATCGGCCCCTGGCTGATGATCAAGCACGCCGGCAAGGCCATGGCCGATGCCGGCCGCGGCGGCAGCATCGTCTGCACGGCCAGTGTGGCCGGCCTGCGCTCGGGGGCCGGCGGGCCGGCCTACTCGGCCAGCAAGGCCGGCGTGATCAACCTGGTGGCGGTGAGCGCGCAGCAGCTCAGCGACACCGGTGTGCGCGTCAATGCCCTGTGCCCCGGCCTCACCGAGACCGGCATGACCCAGCCCACCTTCGACTACGCCAAGGACAAGGGCGTGAGCCACAAGCTGGGCCGGCTGAACCCGCTGCGCCGCGCTGCCCAGCCCGACGAGCTGGCGCAGGCGGCGCTGTTTCTGGCCAGCCAGCAATCGAGTTACGTCAACGGCCAGGCCCTGGTGGTGGACGGCGGCTTGTCGAGCTCGCACCCGGTCACGCGGCAACTCACCGGCCAGACCGCCGTGTGAGCGCAGCGCCCGGTGCCACGGGCGCACACCGGCATACCCCCCCGGACATGCACCCCACCAGACATGCCCACCGGCATGCGCAGCGGCAGGTTCACACCGCCGCGGCGGCAACTGGGTAGAGTGCCCAGCGCGGACCTGACGCCGCGCCGGCAGGCGCTGCCAGGCCACGGGAGGGCCCCCACATGGACGCGCTTTTGACCGCCACGGCCGGCGATACGGGCCCGACCGGCCCGGGCGGACGCAAGCTGGTGCTGTTTTGCGACGGCACCTGGAACTCGCCCGACGAAGAGAGCTTCGGCCAGCCCACGCCCACCAATGTGTACCGGCTCTACCAGGCCTGCCAGGACGAGGCCGACAGCCGCGGCGAGCAGGTCACCTGGTATCTGCCCGGCGTGGGCTCCGATGGCAACGGCTTCCAGCGCGCGCTCGAAGGCGCCACCGGCTCGGGCATCGGCCTGAACATCCGCCGCGCTTACGCCGCACTGGCCGCGCTGTACCGCGGCCCGCAGGACCGCATCTTCCTGATCGGCTTCTCGCGCGGCGCGTTCACCGCGCGCAGCATCGCCGGCATGATCCAGAAGGTGGGCCTGTGCCAGTCGCCCGATCCGGCACGGGTGCGCCTGGCCTACCGCGCCTACCAGCGCTCGCGCAACGAGGCCGACCCGCGCGCCCGCCTGCACCGCGACATGAGCGACGTGCACCGTGGCGTGCGCGTGCACGCCATCGGCGTGTGGGACACGGTGGGCGCGCTGGGCCTGTCGGTGTGGGGCTGGAGCTTCAACTTCCGCGTGCTGTGGCGCAATGACTTCCACCGCCTGTCGGCCAACAACATCACCGACCATGTGTTCCACGCGCTGGCGCTGGACGAGAAGCGCACCAGCTTCATGCCGGTGCTGTGGCATGGCCTCGACGACCCCGGCGGCGTGCACACCGGCTATGGCGACGATCGCCGCCAACCGGCGGTGCACGAGCTGTGGTTTCGCGGCGTGCACAGCGATGTGGGCGGCGGCTACGCCGACACCCGCCTGTCCGACATCGCGCTGCAGTGGATGGCCCAGCAGCTGCAGGCCTGCGGCCTGCAGCTGCGCGAGGGCCTGCCGCGCCTGCGGCCCGACCCGCTGGGCCGCGTGCACAACTCGGCCCGCGGACCGCTGTGGACCAATGTGGCCACCTGGCCGCGCTGGACACCGCTGTGCACCGTGGGTGAAGCACAGGCCCAGGCCCAGGCACGGCGTGCCGAGCACAGCGCCCCGCCCGGCCTCGCGCCCAGCACCCGCCCCCGCCCGACAGCCACCTGCCCGACAACCACCTGCCCGACAACCACCTGCACGACAGCATCGCGCTGCGCGAGCAGCATGCCGAGGCGCTGGGCGAGCGCCGCCGCCTGCGCCTGGCGCCAGGCCAGCAGGCCGCCGTGACGGTGGAAGCCCGGCTGCTGTGGGACTACACCGGCATCGTGCTCGAGCACGGCGCGCGCTACCGCCTGCGCGCCAGTGGCCTGTGGCAAGACCGCGATGAAGCGCCCGTGGGCCCTGCCGGCCAGCCCGCCGCTCAGCGCAGCTGGGCCAAGCGCCTGGGCGGCTGGCTGCGGCGCCAGCGCAGTGCACCGTGGATGGCCCTGGTGGCGCTGCCGAGCGCCGACTTCGGCTGGCGCTGGGGCGAGTTCGGCCTGCTGCGCGCGCTGCGCTACCTGCTGATCCACGACCCCGCGCTGTTCACCCGCAACCTGGTGACCGTGGGCACCGAGGCCCTGATCGACGGCCCGGCGCGACCCGGCGCCGAGGCCATGCTCTGGTGCTTTGCCAACGATGCGCGGCGCTTTTACGGCAACAACTCGGGCAGCGTCACGCTGCTGGTCGAGCGCCTGGCGGCCGCGCCGCAGCCCGCCTGAGGCCGGCTTGAACACGGCTTGAACACGGCGCGCCGGCGCCAGTCGGGCCCGGCCCGGCCCGGCGGCATCGTGCGGCCGACCGCTGGGCGCACCGCGACTTCGTGCTCTGCACCCATCGCACCGACCCGCTGTCGCCCGCCGCGCGCCAGCTGCTCGATCACCTGATGCGGGCCAGGCGCTCAGGCTAGGCGCCGCCACGGCGCAACGCCACAACGGCGCAGCGGCAGGGTCCGGCCGCCCGGGCCGGGGCCTTCAGCGCATCTCGTGCAGCAGCTGGGCCACCAGCCCGGCCACCAGCGCCGGGTCTTCCATCGGCAGCAGGTGGTGGTGGTCGGGCAGGTGCAGCTCGCGGCCCTGGCGCAGCTCGCCCACCAGGCCGGCCCAGGTGGGCGAGCCCAGTGGATCAAACGGCTGGATCGCGGGATCGCGGTCGCGCACCCGCACCACCTGCACCGGCATCTGCAGCGCCCGCAGGCTGGCGTAGATGCCGGGGTTGTACGCCGCGCTGCTGTAGACCATGGCCTCGGTGAGCGGGGCGCAGCACAGGCTGTAGCCCTGGCCGTCGGGCAGCGGCTTCAGCCCGTGCTGGCAGTAGTCGCGCAGCGCCTGGGGGTCGAACAGCGCGTAGGGTTGGCGCGTGGCAAAACGCTCGACCATGGCCTGCGGCGAGCTGAACAGGTTCTTGCGCGCGGCGGCCGGATGGCGCGCCGCGGCCTGCGGGTCGAACGCGTCCAGGCGGTGATAGGCGGCGGGCTCGAACAGCACCGGGTCGATGGCCAGCAGCGCGGCAAAGCAGGCCGGCACATGGGCGGCGGCCTGCAGCAGGCTGTGGGCGCCCATGCTGTGGCCGATGCCCAGCGCGCCCTGCAGGCCGAGCGCCTGCGCGGCGTGGGCCAGGTCGCGGCCAAAGTCGGCCCAGCCGTCAAAGGGACGGCCGCCGGGCAGGTGCGTGGGCAGTGCGCTGCGGCCATGGCCGCGCAGCTCCAGCGCCACGATGTGCCGCGGTGCCGGCAGGCGCGCGCCGAGCCGGTGGATCACCTGATCCCACACCCGGCCATGAAATCCCGTGGCATGCACGAACAGCAGCGTGGGCGCGGCGCCGCGCTGCGCGGCAAACCACTCCCAGGCGGCCAGGCGCAGGCCGCCGGCGTCGAGCGTGATCAGCGCCGGCTGTGCGCTCACAGCGTGGCGGCCAGGCTGCTGGCCTGCTGGATGGCGCGCTTGGCGTCGAGCTCGCTGGCCTCGAAGGCGCCGCCCACCAGGCGGCTGTCGACGCCCAGCGCCTGCAGCTCGTCGTGCAGGCTGCGCAGCGGTGTCTGGCCGGCGCAGACGATCACCGTGTCCACCTCGAACAGCGTGGGCTCGCCGTTGACCCGGGTGTGCAGGCCGGCGTCGTCGATGCGCAGGTACTCCACGCCGGCCACCATGTGCACGCCGCGGCGGCCCAGCACCAGGCGGTGGGTCCAGCCGGTGGTGCGACCCAGGCTCTTGCCCAGCGCGTCGGGCTTGCGCTGCATCAGGTACACGGTGCGGTCGGCCTTGCTCACCTGCGGCAGCACGCCGGTGACACCGCCGCGCGGGTGGTTGACGAAGTCGATCCCCCACTCGCGCGCAAAGCTCGGGATGTCGAGCGCCGACGAGGGCCCGGCATGCGTGATCAGCTCGGCCACGTCGAAGCCGATGCCGCCGGCCCCCAGGATGGCCACGCGCTGGCCCACCGGCCGGCGGCCCAGGATGGCGTCGATGTAGGGCAGCACCTTGGCGTGGCCGATGCCCTCGATGGCCGGCGTGCGCGGCGTGATGCCGGTGGCCACCACCACGGTGTCGAAACCCTCGCGCTGCAGGGCCTCGGCCGTGGCCGGGGTGTTCAGGCGCAGCGTGATGCCGTGCTTGTCGATCATGCGGCGGTAGTAGCGCAGCGTCTCGTTGAACTCTTCCTTGCCCGGAATGCGCCGGGCCAGGTTGAACTGGCCACCGATCTCGGCGGCCGCGTCAAACAGCGTCACCGCATGGCCGCGCTGCGCGGCCACCGTGGCGCAGGCCAGGCCGGCCGGGCCGGCGCCCACCACGGCAATGCGCCGGGCGCGTGCCACCGGCAGGTAGCGCAGCACCGTCTCGTGGCAGGCGCGCGGGTTGACCAGGCAGCTCACCTCCTGGTGGCCGCCAAAGGTGTGGTCCAGGCAGGCCTGGTTGCAGGCGATGCAGGTGTTGATCTCGTCCTCGCGGCCGTGCAGGGCCTTGAGCACCAGCTCGGGGTCGGCCAGCATCGGCCGCGCCATCGACACCAGATCGGCGTCGCCGCGCGCCAGCACGTCTTCGGCCACCTGCGGCATGTTGATGCGGTTGCTGGTGATCATCGGCACCTTCAGGTGCTTCTTCAGCCGGCCGGTCACCTGCGCAAAGGCAGCCCGCGGCACCATGGTGGCGATGGTGGGCACCGGCGCCTCGTGCCAGCAGAAGTGGGTGCTGATGATGTCGGCGCCCGCGGCCTCGATGGCCTGGCCCAGCGACACCACCTCGTCCCAGGCCAGGCCGCCCTCGAGCATGTCCATCGCCGAGATGCGGAACACCAGGATGAAGTTCGCGCCCACGGCTTCGCGCACGCGCTGCACCACCTCCACCGCGAAGCGCATGCGATTGGGCCAGCTGCCGCCATAGGCATCGCTGCGCAGATTGGTCTTCTGCACGAGGAAGGTGCTGATCAGGTAACCGGCCGAGCCGATGATCTCGACCCCGTCGTAGCCGGCCAGCTGGGCCATGCGCGCGCACTGCACGAAGTCGCCGATCTGCTTGTCGATGCCGTCGGCATCGAGCGCATGCGGCGTGTAGCGGCCGATGCGCGACTTGACGGCCGAGGCCGCCACGCAATCGGGGTGGCCGGCCAGCGGGCCGGTGTGCAGGATCTGCAGGCAGATCTTCACCTCGGCATCGGCCTGGTGAACGGCCTCGGTGATCAGCCGGTGCTGCGCCGCCTCTTCGGGCGTGCTGAGCTTGCTGCCGCGGCCGGCCTCGAGGTTGGGGCAGATGCCGCCGGTGATGATCATGCCCACGCCGCCGCGGGCACGCTCGGCGTAGTAGGCGGCCATGCGCGGGTAGCCGTCGGTGGCCTCTTCCAGCCCGGTGTGCATCGAGCCCATCAGGATGCGGTTCTTCAGCCGCGTGTGGCCCAGCGCCAGCGGGCTGAACACATGCGGGTAGCGCCCCAGGCCGGGCGGCTGCGCCGGGCCGCTCGGGTGGGTGGGGGCGCTGGCCGGGCGGGCGGGCGTCGCGGAGGTGCTGGCAGTCATCGTGAGCGGCTTGCGTTGGGGGTGGGGCGTTGGGGCGGCGGGGCTGCAGCGCGTTGAGGCGGCGCGGCACGCCTCAGCGCGGGCGGGCCGTGGTGGCGGTGGGAATCTGGTTGAAGGGCAGGCCGCGGTCGGCGCGCAGGTCGGCCGGCAGGCCCAGCACGCGCTCGCCGATGATGTTGCGCAGGATCTCGTCGGTGCCGCCCTCGATGCGGGTGGCCGGCGAGCGCAGCAGCATCGCCTGGAAGCGCGCCGCGGCCTGGGGCTGGTCGGCCCCGGCCAGCATGCCGGCCGGGCCCTGCAGATCCAGCGCGAACAGGGCGATCTCCTGCAGCATGCTGCCGGCCACCAGCTTGCCGATCGAGTTCTCGGGCCCGGGCTCCTGGCCCTTGCTGAGCGCCGAGATGCTGCGCCAGGCGGTGTACTTCAGGCCGCTGGTGCGCACCGCCCAGTGGGCCAGGCGGCTGCGCACGGCGGGGTCGTCGACGGCCAGGCCGCCATCGCCGGTGTCGAACTCGCAGCACCAGTCGAACAGTTCGGCAAAGCCGGTGGGCATGCCCGCGCCGATGGACAGGCGCTCGTTCATCAGCGTGGTCAGCGAGACGCGCCAGCCCTGGCCCACCGCGCCCAGGCGCTGGTGGTCGGGCACCCGCACATTGGTGAAGAACACCTCGTTGAAGCCGCTCTGGCCATTGACCTGCTTGATCGGCCGCACCTCGATGCCGGGGCTCTTCATGTCGACGAAGAACATGGTCAGGCCGTCGTGCTTGGCCACGCTGGCATCGGTGCGCACGATGACCATGCCGTAGTCGCTGTAGTGCGCGCCGCTGGTCCAGATCTTCTGGCCGTTGATCAGCCAGCCGTCGCCGTCGCGCTCGGCGCGGGTGCGCAGGCCGGCCAGGTCAGAGCCGGCCACCGGCTCGCTGAACAGCTGGCACCAGATCTCGGCGCCCGAGGCCATGGGCGGCAGGTAGCGCTGCTGGTGCACCGGCTCGGCATGGGCCATCAGCGTGGGGCCGATCATGCCCTGGCCGATGATGAAGATGCCGGCCAGCTTGGCGTACACGCCCTCCTCCTGCTGCCAGATGACGCGCTGGATCGGCGTGGCGCCGCGGCCGCCGCGTTCGCGTGGCCAGTGCAGGCAGGCCCAGCCGGCCTCGGCCTTGCGGCGCTGCCAGGCGCGCGATTCGGCGATCACGTCACCCTGCTGCAGGGCCGGCTGGCCAAAGCCGGCCAGCTCGAGCTGCGGGCGCAGGTGCTGCGGCGCGTTGGCGGCGATCCAGGCACGCGCCTCGGCGCGGAAGGCGGCTTCGTCGAGGGTGTCGTCGAAGTTCATCGCGGTCTTTCGTGGGCGGGGTGGGGGCGCTCAGGCCGGGGTGGCAGCGGCGTTTGCAGCGGCGGTCGCAGCGGCGGTGGCATCGGCGGTGCCGGCCGCGCGCTCGCGGGTGCGGCGGGCCTTCAGCGCGTCGACCAGGCGGTCTTCCCACTGCCGCGCGCTGCCCAGCGCCAGTGCCAGGTGCTGGGCGCGGCGGTAGTGCAGGTGGCAGTCGAACTCCCAGGTAAAGCCCATGCCGCCGTGGGCTTGGATGTTGTTGCGCGCACAGTGCTGGTAGGCCTGGGTGGCCGACACGCGTGCGGTGGCCGCGGCCTCGGGCAGCTCGGCCGCGGCGCTGGCCAGGGCCCAGGCGCCGTAGCAGGCGTTCGAGCGCGCCAGCGTGGCCGACACGTACATGTCGGCCAGCATGTGCTTGATGGCCTGCAGGCTGCCGATCGGCCGGCCGAAGGCATAGCGCTGCTGGGCATAGGCCACCGCCGCCTCGAGCGCGGCATCGGCGCCGCCGATCTGCTCGAAGGCCAGCGGCACGGCGGCGCGGTCAAGCGCGGCGTCCAGCAGCGCGGCGCCCTGGCCCGGCGCGCCCAGCGCCTCGGCCGGGGCGGCGTTGAACACCAGGTGCGCCTGGCTGCGCGTGGGGTCCAGGCTGGCCAGCGGCTGGCGCTGCACCTCGGGCCCGGCCTGCACCAGCCACAGGCTGAAGGCGCGGCCGCCGGCGGCCTCGTCGGCGGCGCACCGCGCGGCCACGATCAGCAGGTGGGCGATGTCGCCATCGGCCACGGGCTGCTTGCTGCCGTGCAGGCGGCCGTCGCTCACACGGCAGCCGCGCACTTGGGCGGCATCGAGCCGGCCGGCGCCTTCGGCCCAGGCCAGCGTGGCGATCAGCTCGCCGCTGGCCAGCGCCGGCAGCCAGCGCTGCTTTTGCGCCTCGGTGCCGGCGGCCAGCAGCAGCGGGGCGGCCAGGCCTAGGCTGCTGGCGTAGGGCACCGGCGCAACGGCCCGGCCCAGCTCTTCGCTGAGCACGCACTGCGCCAGCAGGCCGTCGGCCGGGGCGGCGGGGTCGAGCAGGCCGCCATAGGCTTCGGGGATGGCCGCGCCCAGATAGCCCTGGCGGCCCAGGCCCTGCCACAGCGTGGCGTCAAAGGCCTGCGGCCCGTCGAGCACGGCGCGCACCTGGCTGCGGCCGCAGTGGTCGGCCAGGTAGCGGCGCGCCTGCGCCTGCAGCTCGCGCTGCTCGGAAGAGAAGTCGAAGTCCATCGGGCGTGCTCCGGTTGGGCGCCAGGCACGCGGGCCTGGGGTTCGCCGGCGCCATGCTGGCCTGGTGGCCGCGTGCCGGCAATCGTCGGAAGTGACGAACCGGCGGCGCGCCAGCGGCATGGCGCACGGCTGCGTGGTGCCGGCCTGCCCGCCCGGCCGCGACCGGTGCGCCCGGTGCGCCCGGCGCCGTCCGGTGCCCGCGGTCCGGTGCCTGCCGCAGTGGCATCATGCGCGCGCTGCGCCCTGGCGCAGCCGCCCTGCGGCGCCACAGGCTGGCGCCGCGCCCTGTCAGGCCCTTGCCGAGCCCAATCGCGTGAACATCCGTCCCACACCCCTCACCGCCGCACTGGCCGGCATCCTGGCGGCACTGGCCTGGCCGGTCTTGTGGGCGCATTTCGGCAGCCAGGCGGCCGAGGGCGGCATCGAGCTGGTGGTGGGCACGCTGCTGGTGGTGGCGCTGCCCGCGCATGCCTTCGTGGTGGGCTGGCAGCTGGCACCGCAGGCCCCCGCCGGCCGGCTCGACACCGCGCTGCTGCGCCGCATCGGCGCCTGGCTGGCCGCGGCGGCGGCGGTGACCGGGCTGCGCCTGCTGGCCGGCATCTGATCGCGCGGCGCCCGGGCCTGGCGCGGTGCCGCATGGGGCCCGTCGGTGCCAGCCCGTGCCCGTCGGTGCCGCCCTACAGCTCGGTGCGCAGCGTCCAGAGTTCGGGAAACAGCACCACGTCGAGCATCTTGCGCAGATAGCCCACGCCCGAGGTGCCGCCGGTGCCGCGCTTGAAGCCGATCACCCGCTCCACCGTGGTGACATGGCGAAAGCGCCAGAGCCGGAAGGCGTCTTCCAGGTCGACCAGCTCCTCGCCCATCTGGTACAGGTCCCAGTGGGTGCGCGGCTCGCGGTAGATGCTCAGCCAGGCGGCCTGCACGCCCTCGCTGGCGGCATAGGGCCGGGTCCAGTCGCGCTGCAGCGCGGCGGCGGGCAGGGCCAGGCCGCGGCGCGACATCAGGCGCAGCACCTCGTCGTACAGCGAGGGCGCCTCGAAGGCCGCGCGCACCGGAGCCAGCAGTTCGGGCCGGTGGGCATGCGGCTGCAGCATGGCAGCGTTCTTGTTGCCCAGCATGAACTCGATCTGCCGGTACTGCCCGCTCTGGAAGCCGCTGCTGCTGGCCAGGTAGGGGCGGATGGCCGAGTACTCGGGCGGGGTCATGGTGGCCAGCACGTCCCAGGCATGCACCAGCTGCTCCATGATGCGCGACACCCGCGCCAGCATCTTGAAGGCCTCGGGCAGGTGGTCGGCCACCACGCAGCGCAGCGCCGCGTGCAGCTCGTGCAGCATCAGCTTCATCCACAGCTCGGAGGTCTGGTGCTGCACGATGAACAGCATCTCGTTGTGGTCGGGCGAGCGCGGCTGCTGCGCGCCCAGGATGCGCTCGAGCTGCAGGTAGTCGCCGTAGCTCATGGCCTGCGCGAAGTCGAGCTGCGCGCCCTCGTCGGACAGCGCGCGTTCGCCGCGGTCTGGCGGGCTGCCCGGCGGCCTGGCGGGGCTCATGTCACGGCGGCCTGCTGCTGAAAGCGCGCGTCGCGCCACTCGCCGCCGGCCAGCACCTGCTGCAGCTGATGCACCGCATCCCAGACCTGCGTGTGGCCGATGTACAGCGGCGTGAAGCCAAAGCGCAGCAGGTGCGGCACGGCGTGCAGCCGGGCCGGATCGCCGGCGCGGAAGTCGCCGATCACCTGGCGCGCGATCAGGGCCTGCATCACCGCATAACCGGCCTCGTGCAGGGGCGGTGCCAGGCTCAGACTCACCTGGCTGCCACGCAGCGCGGCCTCGCGCGGCGAGGCCAGGCGCACACCCAGCGCGCCGCAGCGGGCCTCGGCCAGCGTGATGAACAGCTCGCTCAGGGCCACCGACTTGGCGCGCACCGCGGCCATGCCGCCCAGCGGCTCGGCGGCCAGCACGGTGTCGACGCCGCACTCCAGCGCGGCCAGCGACAGGATGGGCGGCGTGCCGCACAGGTAGCGCGCGATGCCCGGCGCCGGCTGGTAGTCGGGCGAGAAGCGGAACGGCGCCGCATGCCCCAGCCAGCCCGACAGCGGCTGCCAGAAGCCCTGCGCATGGCGCGGGTGGGCCCACACGAAGGCCGGCGCGCCGGGGCCGCCGTTGAGGTACTTGTAGCCGCAGCCCACGGCAAAGTCGGCGCCGTCGCGGTGCAGGTCGACCTCGATGGCGCCGGCCGAGTGCGCCAGATCCCAGATCACCAGGCCGCCGGCCGCGTGCGCGGCGGCGCCCAGTGCGGCCATGTCGTGGCGCGCGCCGCTGCGGTAGTTGACCTGGGTCAGCATCAGCACCGCCAGGCGGCCGGCCAGGCCGGCCAGCAGGCCGGGCAGCTCGGCGGCATCGTCCACCAGCTGCAGCGTGCAGCCGTGCTGCTTGGCCAGGCTCTGGGCGATGTACAGATCGGTCGGAAAGTTGCTGCGCTCGGACACGATCACGCGGCGTGCGCCAGCGGCCGCGCCGGCGGCACCGGCCAGGCCGAGCGCGGCCGACAGCACCTTGTAGAGGTTCAGCGAGGTCGAGTCGGCCACCAGGCATTCGCCCGGCGCGGCGCCGATCAGGCGGCCGATCTTGTTGCCGATGCGCGCTGGCAGGTCCATCCAGCCGGCGGTGTTCCAGCTGCGGATCAGGTCGCGGGCCCATTCGTCGCGCAGCACCTGCTGCACGCGTGCGGCGGTGGCCCGTGGCGCCACGCCCAGCGAGTTGCCGTCCAGGTAGATCAGGCCCTCGGCAATGTCGAACTGCGCGCGCAGCGGCTGCAGCGGGTCGGCCGCATCGCGCGCCAGGCAGTCGTCGCGGCTGCTGGGCAGGGTGGGGGTGTTCATGGCGGGCCGGGCGGGTGTCGGGTGGATGGCAACGGCGCCGTGCGCTGCACCGGGCTCAGAGCGCGCGCAGCACCGCGCGCACCGGTGAGGCGCAGGCGCCCACCAGCTTGAGCGGCAGCGCGATCAGCTCGTAGTCGCCCTCGGGCACGGCGTCGAGCACCAGGTTCTCCAGCACGCGCAGGTCCAGCGCGCGCAGGCGCTGGTGGCTGTCCAGGCGCTGGCTGTCGGCCGGGTCGACCGAGGGCGTGTCGATGCCGATCAGGCGCACGCCCTGCGCGGCCAGCCAGGCCACGGTGTCGGGCGCGTAGGCGCTGAACTGCGGGTTCCAGGCGGTGTCGGCCTGCGCGCAGCAGCGCACCAGCACGCGCGGTGGCAGCCCGGCCGCGGCATGCTGCAGGTGGTGGATGTGGATCAGCGGTCCGCAGCCGATGGCATGGATCACGCGGCAGCGGCCCAGGAAGGGCTCGAGCGCCAGGCCGGCGGCGTCGCTGGCGCCGTGGGCATAGTGCAGCGGCGCATCGGCATGGGCGCCGACATGCGGCGACAGCGTCATCGCGCTCAGGTTCACCGGGCAGTCGGGGCCCAGCCGCGCCGTCCAGCGCAGCGCGTAGGGCTCGTCACCCGGAAAAATCGGCGAGGCCGGGCTGACCGGCGGCGAGATGTCCCACAGCGCGGGCGCGGCGGCCGGGCCGGATGGCGTGGCTGCGGTGGACATGGGCCTGGGCGCGGGCATGGCCACGGGCGGGTTCAGGCCACCACGCCGCGGGCGCGCAGCTCGGCGATCTGCACTGGCGTGAGGCCCATGCCGGCCAGCACCGCGTCGGTGTCGTCGCCCAGCCGGGGCGCGCTGCTGCGCAGGGTGCCCGGCGTGGCCGAGAGCTTGGGCACGATGCCGGGCACGGCCACGGTGTGGCCGTCGCGCGTGGGCTGCTGCAGGATCATCTGGCGGGCGCGGTAGTGCGGGTCGTCGTGGATGTCGCGGGCGGTGTACACCTTGCCGGCCGGCACCCGCGCCCCATCCAGCGCGGCCAGCGCCTGGGCCATGCTCTGCGCCGCCGTCCAGGCACCGATGGCGGCATCCAGCTCTTCCACCCGCGCCACGCGGCCGGCGTTGTCGGCCAGGTCGGGCGCCTGGGCCAGGTCGTCGCGGCCGATCACCCCCATCAGGCGCTTGAAGATGCTGTCGCCGTTGCCGCCGATCAGCACCCAGCCATCGCTGCAGCGGTAGGCGTTGCTGGGCGCAATGCCGGGCAGGGCGCTGCCGGCGGGCTCGCGCACCACGCCGAAGGCGCTGTATTCGGGGATCAGGCTTTCCATGCAGTTGAACACCGCCTCGTGCAGTGCCACGTCCACCACCTGGCCCTGACCCTGGCCCTGGCCGCCGGGGTTGACCTCGCGGTGGCGCAGCGCCAGCAGCACGCCGATCACGCCATGCAGCGCGGCCAGCGTGTCGCCGATGCTCACCCCCACCCGCACCGGCACGCGGCCGGGCTCGGCGCTGAGGTGGCGCAGGCCGCCCATGGCCTCGCCGATCACGCCAAAGCCGGGCTTGTCGCGGTAAGGGCCGGTCTGGCCGTAGCCCGACACGCGCAGCACCACCAGCCGGGGATTGAGGGCCAGCAGGGCCTCGGGCGCCAGGCCCCAGGCCTCGAGCTGGCCGGGGCGGAAGTTCTCCACCAGCACATCGGCCTCGGCAATCAGGCGGCGGGCCAGGTCCTGGCCCTCGGCCAGGCGCAGGTCGATGGCCACCGACTGCTTGTTGCGGCTTTGCACCTGCCACCACACCGAGGTGCCGTCCTGCAGCAGGCGCCAGTTGCGCAGTGGATCGCCCGCGCCAGGCGGCTCGATCTTGACCACCTCGGCACCAAACTCGCCCAGCATGCGCGCCGCAAAGGGCCCGGCGATCAGCTGGCCCATCTCGATCACGCGCAGGCCTTGCAGCGCGGCGCGGCGCGGGTCGGGTTGGGTCAGATCGTCTTGCGCATGGCCTCGGCCAGGGCCGGCTGGCCGCGCTGGTCCAGCGCGTCGGCGGCGCCCTGGCGGTCTGGCACGCTCTTGTTCTGGCTGAGCTTGGACTTGCCGGTGAGCGCGGTGATCGTGATCTCGATGCCGACGATCTTGCCCAGCAGCTCCTGGATGAACTCGGGCGCCGAATCGCCCATCTTCCAGGGCCGGGGCTCGGCGGCCTCGTGCGCGCGGGTCAGGCGCGCCACCAGGCCGCGCACGAAGCGCTCGTCGTCGCACACGCTCAGCCGGCCGTGGGCATGCACCACCTCGTAGTTCCAGGTGGGCACCTGGCGGTGGCTCTCGTGCTTGCTGGGATACCAGCTGGGCGACACATAGGCCTGCGCGCCACGAAAGATCACCAGCACGTCGGCCCCGCCCGCGGCGCGTTGCCACAGCGGGTTGGCGCGCGCCACATGCGCCGACAGCCGGCCCAGCGGCCCGGCCGCGGCATCCAGCTCGAAGGGCAGGTGGTCGGCGTCCAGCCCGTCGGCCCCGTGCATCACCAGCGCGCCCAGCGGGTTGGCGCGGATCAGCTGGTGCAGGGCCTCGGGCTGGCTCGGTGCAAAGTGGGCAGGCAGGTACATGGTGGCGGTGGCGTGGCGGTGGCGTGGCGGTCGTGCGGCGGTGACGCGGCAACGGTGGCGCCCACTGTAGCGCTGCCGCACTGATGCCATCCTGATGCGGCCTTTGATACCGTGCCGGCATGCCAACGCCCCAGCATCCCCCCACGCCCCCGGGCCCCACGCCACAGGCCGCCCGCGGCC
Organism: Aquabacterium sp. OR-4; assembly: GCF_025290835.2. NCBI lineage: Bacteria > Pseudomonadati > Pseudomonadota > Betaproteobacteria > Burkholderiales > Sphaerotilaceae > Pseudaquabacterium > Pseudaquabacterium prasiolae. The sequence continues at coordinate 843,069 of NZ_JAOCQD020000003.1, forward strand.
TGCGCTGGCGGCTGCTGCTGGCCGCGCTGAGCTGGGCCGCGGGCTGGGCGGCGATGGCCGCGCTGGACGGGCGGGTGGACCTGGCCAACCTGGCCATGCTGCTGGTGCTGGCCAGCGCGGTGGCCTCGCTGTGGTTGCCGGTGTGGCTGGCGGCCGCGGCCGACGCGCTGGCGGTGGCCGGTTTCAACTGGCAGTTCGTGCCGCCGCGCGGCAGCTTTGCGGTGGATCTGCACCAGCATGCGCTGCTGCTGGGCGCCATGCTGGCGGTGAACTGCATCATCGCCGCGCTGATGGCCGCGCAGCGCCACCAGGCGCAGCAGGCGCAGGCCCATGCCTGGCAGGCCCGGCAGCTGCGGCAGTGGAGCGAGACCCTGCGCGACGCCGCCGACCCGCTGGCCCATGCCGGTGGCCTGCAGGCTGCGCTGGCCGCGCTGGGCGGCGGCCCGGCGGCCTTGATCGTGCTGCGCGACGGCCTGCCGCCCGGCAACGACGAGCAGGCCGTGCTGGGCCTGGGCGAGCCCGATGCCGACCAGCGCGCCGGCCTGTGGCACTGCCTGCGCCAGGGCCAGGCCATGGGCCCCGGCACCGGCCGCCACGGCGAGCTGCCGGCCTGGTATGTGCCGCTGCGCGGACGCGGGCGGTGCCTGGGTGCCGCGCTGCTCACCGGCCCGGCACCCGCGCGCGGTGATCTGGCCAGCCTGGCCCATGCCCAGGCGCTGTGCGATCCGCTGGGCCTGGCCCTGCAGCGCCAGCAGGCGGCACTGGACGCCCAACGCGCCCGCGACGCGGCCCAGGCCCAGGGCGTGCGCAATGCGCTGCTGGCCGCCATCTCGCACGACTACCGCACGCCGCTGGCCACCATGCTGGGCGCGGCCTCGTCGCTCGAGTCTCAGGCCGAGCGGCTCGACCCCGCCCAGCGCCAGGCGCTGGCCCGCCGCATCGTCAGCGAGGTGGGCCAGCTCAGCCGGCTCACCGACAACACCCTGCAGCTGGCCCGGCTGGACGCCCCCGGCGTGGCCCTGCGCTGCGACTGGGAATCGGCCGAAGAACTGGTGGGCGCCGCGCTGCGCCATGCGCGCGAGCGCGACGCCGCCCGCCGCACCCGGGCCCGCGTGGAGCCCGGCCTGCCGCTGCTGTGGTGTGATGCGCTGCTGATGAGCCAGCTGCTCGACAACCTGATCGACAACGCCCTGAAGCACACCCCGCCCGAGGGCGCGGTGGAACTGCTGGTGCGGCGCCAGTTGCCGCAGCCGCAGCCGCTGCCGCTGCCGCTGCCGCTGCCGGGCCAGCGCGCGGCCAATGTCGATATCGATGCCGCTACCGCTGCCGCCCAGGCCCCGCTCGGCTGGGCCGTGCTGGCGGTGCGCGACCGCGGCCCCGGCGTGGCCCCCGCCTGGCGCGAGCGCATCTTCGAGGTTTTTCAGCGCGGCGCCGAGGCCATGCCCGGCGCGCCCGCGCCCCTGCCCAGCCGCGGCGCCGGCGTGGGCCTGGCGGTGTGCCGGGCCATCGCCCGCGCGCATGGTGGCGAGCTGCGCCTGCGCGCCCGCGGCCATGGCGGCAGCAGCTTCGAATGCTGGCTGCCGCTGCGCGAAGCGCCGGCGCCGGCGCCGGAGGCCGGTGAATGAGCCTGCGCGTGCTGCTGGTGGAGGATGACCGCGCGCTGCGCGCCACCTTGCGCGCCGCGCTGGTGGTGGAAGGCTACGAGGTGCTCACCGCGGCCAGCCTGTCGGAAGGCCTGGCCCTGGTGGCGCATGCCGCGCGGCCCGGCGAGGCCGGCCCCGGGCTCGACCTGCTGCTGCTGGACCTGGGCCTGCCCGATGGCGATGGCGAGACCCTGCTGCAAAGCCTGCGCCGGCGCCACGGCCTGCCGGTGCTGGTGATCTCGGCGCGCGAGGCCGAGGGCCAGAAGATCCGCCTGCTCGATGCCGGCGCCGACGACTACCTGGTCAAGCCCTTCGGCGTGGCCGAGCTGCTGGCGCGCATGCGCGTGGCGCTGCGCCACCGCGGCACCACGGTGGCGGCGGCCATCACCCACTGGCAGCACGAGGGCGTGAGCATCGATCTGGCCGATTCGCGCGTGCTGCGCCAGGGCCAGCCGGTGCACCTCACGCCCACCGAGTTCAAGCTGCTGGCCCGCCTGGTGCGCAGCGCCGGACGCATCGTCACCCACCGCCAACTGCTGGCCGATGTGTGGGGCCCCGAGTACCTGGCGCACACCCACTACCTGCGCCTGTACATGGGCCAGCTGCGCGCCAAGCTCGAAACCGTGCCGGCCGAGCCGCGGCTGCTGCTCACCGAGCCGGGGGTGGGCTACCGCTGCGTGGAGGGGCAGTGAACGGGCGGCGGCGCAGCGCCCGTCAAGGAGGCCGCGACGCGCCGGGTGCCGGTGCGATCAGGCGCGGGATCTCGCCGCCGCAGGCGGTGCGGCCGCGGGCGTACTCCTGCGGGCTGTCAAAGCGCCGCTGGGCATCCATCAACCGGGCCAGCTGATGCTTGGCAAAGCGCAGCACGGCCTCGCTGCCGGGCCGATCGGACCACGGGTAGTGCAGCGCCCTGAACTGGCGTGCGATCTCCTGGTGGATGCGCACATGGGTCTGCTCATGGGCCAACACCAGGGCGTAGCTGCAGCTGCCGGCGGGCATCTCGCGGGCGATGCGCAGCACCGGCTGCACAAAATCCAGCCGCACGCTGAGTCCGCGGCACGCGGTCTGCGGCTCGACCGACAAGCGGGTCTGCACCATCACGTGGCCGAGCTGCGTGCCTCGGCCCGGCGCCGCGGCGGCGGCGGCCAGCGCATCCAGTTCGGCGGCAGACCTGCTGTGGTCCACCTCCGGGTCGCCCACCCAGCCGGCGGCAAAGCGCACCGGTTGCGCGCACGCCGGCAGCCCGCCGGCCAGGGCGGGCAGGCTGGAGCTGCACAGCAGGATGGCAAGAACCCGTCTCATACCGTAGGCGGGCGATCATGCCGGCCGCCGCCCCGCCCGATCGCCCGATCACGGCGACGAATCGGCCCCCTCTGGCTCGTTCTCGGCGTGCCGTTCGGGCTCTGCGGTGCGCAGGATCTCGTTCAGCACGGCGGTGGCGTAGTTGCCGGCGGGCAAGGCAAAGCCGAGCACCAGCCTGTCGGCCTGCGGCCAGTCCCATGACATCTCGAGCGGGCGCGCCACCAGGGCGCGGCGCTCCTGGTCGAGGCCGGCATGCTCCATGCCGTCGCACAGGGTGGCGTGGCGCTCGGCCACACCGTTCTCCAGCGCCTGGGCCTGGTCGCTGCTGGCCACGCGGCCGCGGCCCCACAGCGGCCCGGTGGGTTGGCCGGCCTCGTCCATCAGGTCACCGGGTAGGCTCTGGCCCCACAGCCCCTGCTGGATGCGCAGCGCCAGCACCTCGTTGAAGACGAAGGAGCGCACCGCCGACAGGTAGATGCCCTTCTTCTTCGGGTTGCGCACGCGGATCTCGCGCGCCAGCATCGCCCGGCCCTGCTCGACATTGCCGCCGTCAAAGCCGAAGCGCTGGGCGCCAAAGTAGTTGGGCACGCCCTGCGCGGCCACGGCGTTCAGGTTGGCCTCGATCGCGGCACGCTCGCCGATCACCTCGCGCAGCACGATGCGAAACCGGTTGCCCTGCAGATCACCGGGGCGCAGCTTCTTGATGTGGCGGCTCTGGCCCAGCACCTTGAACTCGGGGTGCTGCAGCTGGGTGAGGTCAGGCGTCTCGCCCTTGGGGAGGTAGATGCTGAACCACTGCCGCGTGATGGCGTAGCGGTCTTTCAGGCCGGCATAGCCCACGTCGCGATCCTGCACGCCGGCGACCTGCGCCAGCTGCTGGGCCACGAAGGCGGTGTTGGCGCCGTTCTTCTCGACATCGAGCCACAGGTGCTCGCCCGCGCCGCTGGGCGGCTGCAAGGGCAGCTCGGTCACGATGAAGTCCTCGTTGAGGCATTTCAAGCTGGCGCTGGCGCCGCTGGCCGGATAGGCGCTGGGCCACAGCGGCAGGCGGGTGTAGAGGGCGTGGGTCATGGGGAGCCTGGCGGCGGCAGCGGTGGAACGGACGGCAAGTCTGGCCGGGCCCGGAGGGCTGGCAGCCAGGCGCCGATTCTCGCCGTGCCGGCGCGAACGCCCGGCGCCATCGGCGTGCCTGGGGGCATCGTGCGCGTCGGCCTACGGCAACAGCTTCAACCCCAGCTCTTTCAAAAAGCCGTTGTGCGTGTCCTTCGCCGCCGCTATCGCCTTCTCGATATCCAGCAGCGCTTGGTGCGTGTCATCCAGATCGATTTCCGCCTCACCCACCGCCGTGCTGATGTAGCGCGAGATGTTCAGGTTGAAATCGTTCTTCTCGATTTCGGCCATCTCCACCCGGCGTGGGTAGCGAGCCTCTTGCTCACGGAACTGGTACGCACCGGCCACCATCACGGCTCAGCTGTACCCAGCCCAGCCCAGCCCAGCACCGTCGCGCCCGCAGAGCGCCAAATCCGGCTGCCCTTATGCGTTCCTGACGCCGCCCGCGGCATGCTGCAGACCTGTTCACCGACAGCCTGCACACCATGGTCCTTGCCGCCCCCTCTGCCGCCAGTCCCCTGGCCGCATCCTCAACCCCTCCCGCACCCCTGCCAGCACCCGCCA